>NZ_BAAKGN010000074.1:0-35370 GCF_059704265.1 Secundilactobacillus sp. MJ173 | reverse complement strand
GTGGTTAAATTAGTTGCTACTTCTGGTAAAGCCAATATTACATTGTCAAACAGTAACTCACCAATGGGCAAGAATGATTCAACTGTTGGGATTACTTATTCTTCATACTATAACAATAAGAGCTTAAACGGCTTGGCAGTGATGGCCAGTGCTAAATCATACGTTTTCACTAACGTCGCTAACCGTTATCACTATTCAAAGAGTGAACGGACGAACGTTGCTGAACATGAACTTGGCCACGCCTTAGGTTTAGAACATAATGTTGGTAAGAAGAGTGTCATGTATTACGCTACCAGAGATCAATCCGTATCAAAGCCTGATGTAAATGGCTTGGTACACAGTTACCGTTAATATAAAAAATTAAATTAGAAATGAAATATCCATTCCGGGGGGGATGGATATTTTTTTGTACTTGTGCGAGGTTTACGGTGAACATTAAATGAGATACCTAATGATATAGGTCTGGAAAATAGACAATGTTTTTGGCATTCATCAAAAAAGATTAACTTTTTAAAAAAAATATGTGTAAATGAAACTGTTGACATTTGTAAATGAGATACCCTTCTAAAGCCCGTCAAATTAAGCTTTGAGAATAATTAGAAAATGTTATAACATTTTCACAATGCCGTTCCTTAGGCTTTCCATCACATAATTGCACTTGTATTTTGTAAGCATGAATGATATATTTCACTTGTTACGTTGGTTGTTGAGGGGGTCAACAATTAACGATCGGGGACGACGGTTGTATTTTCATAACCATTTATTTTTAGTGATTTTTGTACCAAGCACGATTCTTTCTCGTGCGCTACTTTTGGAGAATTTCTAAGAAAAAGCTGATAGCCGAAACACTTTAGAATTTATTACAAATAAAATTTAAGGAGACTAATCAGTATATTATGAATAATCGTTTGATAGGTACTTTATTAATATTTGTTGCTGTCGTGGCAGGCTTAGGCTTTGCTACTCATGCAAGTACTAGGATCGTTACTGACGCTGATGCTTCTAAGGCTGTTAAAACAGCGAAAGCATTCGGTGCCCTGAAGTCTGATGGTGGCACAGCCACTGGTAAGGCTAGTTTGACACCAGCTGCCAAGCGCTGGCAATCGAAGACCATTACATATAAGATTGCCAGCAGATCAAGTTATTACAAGTCCGTTTGGAAAGCAGCTGTTAAAAAGTGGAATCGTAGCGGCGTGGTTAAGCTAGTTGCTACTTCCGGCAAGGCGGATATCACGCTATCTAACAGCAATTCACCAATGGGTAAGAATGGTTCAGCCGTTGGCATTACTTACTCTTCATACTATAGTAACCAGTCTTTAAACGGTTTGCCTGTTATGGCTAGTGCCAAGTCGTACGTTTTCACCAATATTGTTAACCGGTATCACTATTCTAAGACGGAACGGACGAACGTTGCTGAACACGAACTTGGTCATGCCTTAGGTTTAGAGCATAACGTTGGTAAGAAGAGTGTCATGTATTACGCTGCTCGGGATCAATCAGTAGCTAAACCTGATATTAGAGGTTTGCAACATAGTTATCGATGAAGTTAATAATTAAATTAGAAATGAAATATCCATTCGGGGGGATGGATTTTTTTTTGGATAATTTTCAGTGAGATGGCACAATTTGTTGAAGACATGCGCTTAGATAGCGTTTCTTTCGTGGTATACTGAACCTAAATCTGACGAGGGGAAGACTGATATGAAAATTAAACAAGCTATCGCAGCACTGCTACTGAGCCTATCAATAGGGGTGGGTGCAGTAGCCAGTAACGCTACTAGCGCAAGTGCCGCGACTTACACACCGATCACCAAGCTGACTAAGGTGAGCTACTATACCACTATGGGGTCGAACACCTCGCAGAACTACGGTGTTTACGCTACGGGGGGTTACCGAACGTCAGCTAAGAACGTAACGCCCATTAGTTACGGGAAAAACTTTGCTGGCAAGACGATACATATTACCCGGGAGGAGATCACCAGTGGGACGACCTGGTTGAAGTTTACTTATAATCACACGACCACCGGCTGGATCAACCAAAAGGGGACGGTGACTTCGACGTACAGACTATACGCACCGTTGATCGGTCAGCGCCCAGAATTACCAACCGGCTGTGAGATCACGGCAACGGCTATGATGTTGCAGTTCGGTGGTGCAAAGGTTACCAAGACAAGCCTGGCAAAGGAAATGCCACGTAGCAGTAACCCTAATAAGGGGTTTGTGGGCAGTCCTTACAAGGTTAGTGGCTGGTACGTTTATCCTGGTGGCCTCATGGGCGTGGTTAAAGCCCACATGGGAACTGCCAAGAATATGACGGGCTACAGTTTGACCAGCATTAAAAAACAGGTTCGCCGCAATCATTTGGTGGTCGTCTGGGTCGGTAACTTTGACGGCTTCAGCAACCACGCGTTGACTGTGACGGGTTACTCTAAGTCACGAATCTATTACAACGATCCGTGGACGAAGAAACGAACAAGTATGACCAACAGCACGATGACATCGCACCGCAAGTTAGATGCTAATCGCGCGCTGAGTTATTAATTTTAAGCATTGGGAGACTTAATTATGAAGTGGAAGTGGATTTTTGCGTTAAGTTTAGGGGCTGCTCTGGGGATAGCAGGAACGACGACTCAAGCGTCGGCTTACCAGAATCCTAAAGGTTACTATCAGGTACAAGATAAGCAGATCAAGCCATATGGTAAGGTCGGCTACACGGTCAAACGTGGTTACGAAGGTATCAAGACCTGGAAAATTATGAAGAAGATGCATACCTTTGGTGGCTACGATAAGTACAATACCGCGACGTATTATCAGGTGAAGAATTTCCAGCGTAAACACCATTTGAAGGTAACTGGGAACGTGGATGAAAAGACTTGGGTCAAGATGGGCTTCTCGCAGTCATCGTGGACCAGCATTGATAGTTACGTAGCACCACTGAAGGTGACAACTAAGAGTAGTCGTAAAGCTCACGTTGAAGCCATGATCAAGCAAGCATACAAGTATAAGGGCAATCCTTATCTGGTAGGTTCATCATCAAGTCCTAGTTATGGCGTAGACTGTTCTGGCTTGGCTATGCAGGCGCTGTATGCTGGCGGTATTAATCCAGCACCTATCAGTTCCATCAACCATGCTCATCCGGGTAACGAATGGAATTCTCGTAACCTGTGGGCTTCCAAGAAGCTGAAGCGTGTGGCTTACAAACATCGTGAACGCGGTGATTTGATCTTCTACTACGAACCAGGTACGCACGTGATCTGGCACGTGGCAATCTATATTGGTCATAACAAAGTAATCGAATCATGGCCACCACGTGTCATGGTTCAACCAATTCGTAATGGTCAGCGGTCATATATTGCTGGGGTTAAGAGACCGTTTTTGTAAAATGGCGTGTGTGATACAATTCGGTAGATTTCAGAATCTGATTTGTGGAACATTTTGTGGAACATGATGAGGCAATATTAAGAAGGGTTCCCACTGTGGGAGCTCTTTTTTTGGTATACCGGCAATAGCAATCGTGACATGGAATTAGTGGGTATAATAGCGGTTATTTTAAAAAATGATACGTAACGTGAATTCTGAATTAATTTCAAAAATGTTATGCCCGATTTTTACGATTGGTATACACCACTTTTAAACGTACAAAAAAGCACCAGCGAAGGGACAGTTCACTGGTGCTTTAGCGCGTAATTTCAGTCATAGCAATCACTTAGGGATATGATTAGGAACGACACGAGCATATCCGATTTGCATTCATCAATCGAATATAACTAGGTTATCATAGATATTTCAAAAAATCAAGAACACCTGTTCGATTTTATCTTTTGTGATATTCGGTAAAATAACGATTGTTCAGGCAAATGCCTGACAACTTTCTGCAGTCGATATTGTTACTCAGCACTCAACTCACAGGAGGAAAAATCTTTGAAACCCACCCAAAACATTTTTGACAAACCGGTCTTTGCTAAAAGATTTCACCAAAGCAGTATTCGCTATAAGTACGCCGTTCAGATTCATGCGTTGCGAGCTGAAGCAGGTCTCACTCAAAGTCAGCTGGGTGAACTGATGAAAGTGCCGCAATCTTCTATTGCCCGCTGGGAGAACGGTGGGACTAACATCACCGTTGAAACGTTGGAAAAAATCGCAGTGGCGATGAATAAGGAGTTACACATCAATTTTCAATAAACTTCACGCATATCAAGCGAATTGGTTAGCCAAATATGTTAGAATAACCATATATATACATTGAGGAGTATTGCTAAAAAGTGATACGGTTTTCAAGGGGGGCCTTCTAGGTATGAAAAAACTTGGTATTATGGTTGTTGCAGCCTTGTCATTTATGGGCACATTAGCAATTGCGCCGGTGACTGCAACGCCAAACGTACAGGCGAAGACAAAAGTGTCAATCGTCTCAAAGAAATCAATCAGTACGAAAAAGTACCAAATTGACCAATCCAAAGCGAAGAAAGCTTATGCTTATAAGAGTGACATGAAGAAAAAGGCTTTCAAGCTGTCGAGTGGTCATAACACGGTTTTTTATGCCAAGGCTCAAGAGACGGTAAAAGTTGGCAAGAGCAGTCGGCTTTATTACTACGTTAAGTCCTCAACTAACAGTAAGATGGCTGGCTGGGTTTGGCACGGGTACTTGATGAACCCACTGATGTCCAAATCTTCGTTGGCCAAGTTAGTGGCTTCTGGTCCAGACTTGGATCCTTCATCAACACTACTGAAACAGCCATCCGCCTTTTACAGCGTTAACCGCGCTTATTTAAGAAAAGAGTTTAACATGTCTGGTCAACTGACGACCTTTAAGAACCATCAAGCGCGGATCTACATCGCGGATCCGACGTTGAAGGCTTATACGCAAAAAGCCATGAGTGTCTGGAACAAGGCGCTTGGTCGTTCAGTCTTTATCAGTGGCACCTCCAAGAAACACGATTTGGTGGTGACGACTAAGTCTTCTAAACAGTGGGATGGTCTAAACGATGGGACTCATTTGTATATCAGCTCGAACGCCCTTAAGGATAAGACCTATATGGATAGCGTAGCCGACACGCCAAAGATTCGAGCACTGTATAATCAGTATGAAAACGTGGCGGAAGCCTACAAGAATGCGCCTAATAATTCAGCTGAAAAAGACACTTATCTAGAGCAGGGGCATACTTTGTATGAACAGCTAATTGCGGCTCAAAAAGCAGCGGCACCTTCAGCCACTGCTTACTGGGAAGGTGTAATCGTCCATGAACTTGGTCATTCATTGGGCATGGATCATACACCATACCTTACGGACATTATGTATGCTGAAACTAGTGATGATGGGTTTAGCAGTAGTGTGAATGGTAAGTATAACTGGAGTGCACCTAAAGACCCTAGTGATACACGCCTTGAAGCACCATCCTTATCCGGTCGTGATATTGATCGGGCTAAGTTAGGTATGGAACTTGGGTATTGGTAGTTAATGCATAACGAAATTTAGTAACCTGGTAGCTGGTCGATAGACTGGTTGCCAGGTTTTTTTAGTGTTTACTCAATCTTTACATGAACAAAACGGATTCAATACACTAAAGGCGTATACCTAAGCTAGATAATATGGACAACTAGCGAGGTGAGCCTGATGAAGATAATGATCATTGCATTGCTTTTGTTTGGACTGAGTTTTCCAGTTACGGTGAAAGCCGCTACAGCTCAAAGGACTGAATCAGTAGTTACGAAGATGGACGCGCAGATTCAAGTCGGAAATCAGGAGAGCCAAATCAAATTTTGGCGGACTGATAATCCGCGGGAACGACACACAACGATTGTTGGCTTATCAGCACTGATTATCGTTGGACTGGGTGCTACTTGGGCGCGTCGGCGATTTTACTAACAGAAAACACCCCACTAATAGCGGATGTACATGCAAATCCGCTATTGGTGGGGTATTTTAATATATTTGGGGAACAAATTGAAGTGTTGCTTAGTCGTTAATGAACCATCTGTATATCCGGTTCAATCCAGTTGGCCGTTCATTTGGATCCTGCTTGGTGACGATTAGTTTAATAGATTTGCCCAGTTGGACGTTTTTCAGAGTCTTAATATTTCTAAGATCAGTCTGATCAAACTTGTAGTCCAACGGAATGTGATCGTTGATACCACTGCCAGCTTCGATGATGTCGCTGTTAAAGATATCCGTGACGTCAGCACCACGACCAGTTGCGTGGCTGGTGGACCAATAATAAGTTTTAAGGCGTTGTCCGTGTTGCGTCACAAAGTGAACGGTAACGTGATTACTGAGCATGCGATGAGTGCGGGGCATTAACTTTCCAGATTGGAGATCGTGGCCCCGCGTCAGAAGTGATGTGCCAAATACAGTCGACAGACAAATAATGATAAGGACAACAACAGTATGCCTTCTAGAAATTCGGCGAGTCACAACGCACCTCCTTCGTATCGTCTACGTTATTAATAAATAGTATCTCAAAAAAATGTAGTCAAAATAAGGTGGATGTTTGAAGAATGTATGAACAGAAATCGTTTTTGCTGATTAATTTCTTCACAGTTTCAAAGGATTATCTGAAAGACATGGGCTGCAAACTGGTTAGCCGATGTTAACCCATGACGCAGAGAATAAGAAAAAGTTTTTAAGGCGATTGAATGGCTGATTAGTGACAAAATTGACCTAGTTCATTTAAAACATGAACATATTTTGACAATGTGCTCATAATGTTCAGAAAATCTGAACGACTTTGAGGCCCCCACGAAATCAGTCACAATAGCGCTGTTAGCGCTTTTTTGTTGGAATGATGCATTTGCTATTCTATCTTCGACCATAGCGCTATGGATCACTTATAAAAGGGGTTCATATAATGGATAGAACAGCACAAGCGGCTTTTGACTTTTTAGCAGAGGACGATCACCAACTGATTATTTACAGTGCACTGAAGAAATTAGGCATTCGCCAAAATGACGCCCGCTTTGAGGATCTGGTTCAGGAAGGCTGGTTATTATTTGTAGCAATTTACCAAAAATATCCGCAAGACCCAACAGAATTACCAAAACAATTCCTGGCCTACGCGCATCAGGCTTTATATAGAAGATTTTTGAATCAACTGCAAGCTACACAGCGAGAAGACAAACACCTAGAAGCCAGTGAAGTCGACTTATCCGGTGTACCGCAAATGCAAGACGTGATTGCTGAGACGATTGATGCTGAATTATTGAAGGGGTGGCTGGGTCAATGCAATGAAGTGGAACGCCGCTTCTTGATCGACCGCATCTATTATCAGATGACACCTAGTGAAATCAGTCAAAAATGGGGTGTTTCTCGGCAGACCATCTACAAGTGGCAGAAGCGCATCCGTAGTAAATTAATGGACAAATAACACAAACAGCACCGTCATTTCAAGTAAAATGCTCTTCATAAAAATATTACAAAAATTCCCAAATCCGCGCATATCTATTTGTTATGGTGAATGTATTAGATAGGTCAGCGCTTATACATGCAAATGGAGGCATTCTTATGAAGAAACTACTGATTCAAGTTGTGTCAGTGTTCACGCTTGTTTTCGGAACTTCTTACCAAAGCGTGCTGGCACTGGCGGATGATCGGTCCAGGACCGAATTATCTGGCGTCCAGCTGAGTGATTCAAATGGTAATAAGGCTAGACAGGTGAAAGTGAATGAGACGAATAATCTGGAAATGACGGTAACAGTCAATAATAAGGATGGTGAGAACGCTGATGGTAAGGCAGATATGTGGCTGCCTGAGGATCAACTGAAGGTGATGCAAGAACAGGTGAAGGCGGAGTCTGCAGTGACGGACACCAACGCCACCCTGATTTTTGAACGCCGTAAGAATAAACAACCACAGCTGGAATGGAAGAACGTGGAAACCAGTGCGACTTTTAAGCTGAAGGTGCCGGTTCAATTCACATCACCCATGACCAGCATGACGTTGCCAATTGCGCTGGGGTCGCAACGTGAATACCTCCAGCCATTAGCAGCGGTCAGTGAAAACGCAACGGAAGAAGAAATGAAAGAAGCTGGTACACCAACTGACTTACCAGCTAACATGGTACAGTCGCTGACTTCATTCATTGACGCGCAGAACGCTCAAGAAGCAGCACAGCAAGCGCAAGAAGCACAACAACCAGAGCAGAATGCTGAAGCAGAAGCACCTGCAAAGGATGAAAACAAAGATAAAGCTAAGGAAGATGCAGCTAAAGAAGAGGCTGAGGCTAAACGGGATGCTGAGAAGAAGGCTGAACAGGAAGCTGCAGATAAGAAAAAAGAAACTGCTAAGACCCGTGACGTACTGAAGAAGAACAGTGACTCTGCAACAGTGGAGGATAAGACGGATGCGGCTAAACGGGAAAGTGATGATGAAACAATTCCTGATGGCACAAACCTGAATACCATTTTACAAAACAACACTGGTACGGGTGCCCTAAGTAAGAGTTTATTTGATTCCATTACGTTACAGCAGCCTGGCAAGAACCCAATCAGTTTAACGGATGATAACGCAAACGTTACTGATTTAGGCGATTTCACACTGACGTATGAATGGCAATCAGAAAAGCTGTTGAAGAAGTTAGGCGCTCATACGGTTCAAGCGGGTGACTACTATACCTTTAGAATTTACGGAGTTAATGACGCCAGTGGTGGCGATGAAGACAAGACAACTGGTGATATTACTGATACAAATGGTAATAAGTACGCTGAATGGAAATTAAGTTATAAAGAAAAAGGTAATGATGATCCGGATGCCAACGGTCGAGCGTATCAAGAAATCAAAGTGATATTCACTAATGAAGCGATGAATGACACGAATGTTCATTACAATATGTCATTCGATCACAAGTATAATGGATCAGATCCCATCGAGTTTGAATTTAGTGAAGAAGCAACGATTACTGTCGATCCAGTTCAAACCGAAGATTTATTGTCCAAGAGCGGTAAGTTTATCGGTGGTAATGAAATTCGCTGGACGGTAACTTTAAAACATGATGCCAGTAAAGGCGCAAAAAAATATTTCAAGGATATCACTTTAACTGATACTTTGGAGTTAGCTGGTAATCAGCAACACAGTTTTGCAGACTGGGATGTTTATTACTCTGACAGTAAAAATGATAGTCTGATAAAAAAGTTTAATGGTTGGTCAGAAGATCCAAGTCAGAAATCACAGACTCTGAAAGGAATTTCTGATGATGAAGTTACTGGCGAATTAACGTTTGAATTTATCACTGCATACGACAAGGGTGCGATTGGCAAATTTGCTAACAGAGTTGGTGGCTCATTTGGCGAAAACGTTAATTTAAAAGATGCTACTGCAGATGTTACTAACTCTCAGGTGACCAAAGCTTATGATCGTTATGACGCAGAAGAAGGGCTCTATTACTGGAAAGCGACCATCATGATTGATATGGCTCAGTATATAACTCAAGAACAAAAGCGGGCAGCGTTAAAGGAAATGAAAATCACTGATACGTTGACGGGTACGCACGTTTTTGATGAGCGCTTACTTGAGCTAAAGGTTACCAACGTTGATGGCAAAGAGAATGTGACCGATTCTTTCGTAATTCCACCAGCAATTACTGGTGAAGATAAAGTAATGACCATCAATACTAAGGACGATGACGCCTCTTTAGATGCATTGATCACATTGCTCGAAAAAAGCGGTAATGAGCAGAAACTTTATCTTTCATACCGAACTAAAGAAGATGGTGAAGGGCAACTGAATAACGTAAAAAACGCCATTTCAGTTGCCTTAAATGACGGTAGTCAAAGTAGTGGTGGTGACACTGGTGGACAAAATGGTCAGCTGATTACCAAAAACGGTGAGTTAGATCGGACAGTGCACGAAGGTGAAAATGCCTTTATTAACTGGTCGATGACCGTTAACCAGGCCCAACGTACTTTTGACACATTGAAGGTCATTGACGTGCTACCCGACGGTGTAAAGACTGATGATATTGAATACGTTGAGATTGGAGATAAGCTAATCAATTTAAATAATCTTAACAATCACGGTATCGATGGTCTGATCATTAAACGAGGAATGGCTACGCAAGAGCAAACGGGCACTAAAGCACTGTTTGATTTTGATGAAAACGGGATAACCGGTAATCAAGCACTTCAGTTTGAATTTGCTGGCAAACAGTTCTCAGGAAAACAGATTTCAATCAAAATCCAAACTAAGCACTCATGGGATGACAAGAATCATCTCAACCGTGTGGGTGCTGTGATCAATGACAAACGTTATCAGTATGCGGATGCTTCTGTGTCCTTTGATCCTGACTACGTTCGCAACGGTCATAAGGACGGCGAACTTAAGCTGACGGATGATCCTGAAAGTAAGGACAACACCGTTAAATGGTCAGTTGGTATTGGTAGTCGATTGAACACTTACTTTAGCGCAAAAACTGGCGATGTGAACGAAATTACGGTGAAAGATACACTGAATCGTGGTGGCATCAAGTATCTCAGCTTCCTCGCTGATAATGCTGAAGATTCGCCATATAAGCTTTACATGTTAGACAAGGATGGTAAAAATCCGCAACCAATTTCAAAAGACCACTATGTAATTGCCTTCAATGAAGACGATCCAGAAGAAGCGACAATTAAGATTACTTTCACTGACAAAGCACCAGAAGAGACCTATTCATATCTTTCGTTGCAATTCGAAACGCCAATTGATTTGAAGGCGTGGAATGAGGCTAATAAAGATGATGAAGATGTTAACCTGCCAAAGGTACACGAATTCTTAAATAATGTGGCTGTTTCCTTTGGTAGTAAAGAGGCTTTCACGGATGAAGCCAAAAC
Organism: Secundilactobacillus sp. MJ173; assembly: GCF_059704265.1. Taxonomy (NCBI): domain Bacteria; kingdom Bacillati; phylum Bacillota; class Bacilli; order Lactobacillales; family Lactobacillaceae; genus Secundilactobacillus; species Secundilactobacillus sp. MJ173. Next base: position 24,573 of record NZ_BAAKGN010000074.1, on the reverse strand, counting down.
ATCATTGACCACAACTGGTATCTATGGTCAAAAACAACATGGCGCAGTGAAGGATAACAAGATTGAATGGAACGCCATTTTCAACGCAACTAGTATGAATATTGGCAAACCAGTTATTACCGACAAATTGAAAGGCGATCACATTCATGGTCTGGTTCCAGATGATCTTGAAATTAGCCTTGTTGATGTGATACACACGGAAAAAGACGGTAAATACAGTGTTGAAGTGGATAAGTCTGGCAGGACTGAAGTTCTAGAATACGGCAAGGACTATACAGTTAAACAGTATCCAGATGAAATGATCATTACGTTTGAACGAGAAGTTAGACGGCCGATCCACTTAAACTATAAAACAACGATGACCGGTAAGAGCAATTCTTACGGTAATGGTGTGACGATTCAAGCCAATGGTCATAACACCGACTACGATGATTCCTACGCGATTACCAGTGGTGCGTTTATTGAAAGCTGGGGTGTTCGATTCCTCAAAATGGATGCCGACAAGAACAAACCACTACCCGGAGCAACCTTTAAGCTCCAGCAGTCACGTAAAGGTAGTGGTGAATGGAAAGACGCAGTCGGCATGGATGGAAAGAAGATTGAACCGGTGACTTCTAATGATGAAGGTCTTCTCCAGTTCCATATGTTGGGAACGCTGCTCGAATACCGAATTGTCGAAGTTGAAGTTCCAGAAGATTATAAGGATAGCCAGTTAGCCGAATTTGTCTTCGATAAGGATAAACATGATAACGAAAACTGGCAGAAGCATAGTCCGAAAATCAACAACTACGATGTACGAACCGGTGACTTAACCATTCGGAAAGACGTTGAAAGGATTGCTTCCTCAAAAGAATTTAACTTTGAAGTGCGTGCGTTAGACGAAGATGGCAAAGTCGATACTAGCTTTAACGGCACATATAACCTATACGGTAGTTCAGGCCAAGTGAAGTTTGAAGACGGTGTCAGCCAGAAGATTACTGTTCCAGGAGAGGACAGTCGCACGATTGAAAAATTACCGATTGAAAAGGTCGCTGCTGACGGCAGCAAGTCTCCTTGGTACTACCAAGTTAGTGAAGTTAATCGTGACGATGGTTATGCTACCCAAGTGTCTGTTAACGGTGGTGAATACCAGAATGCTTATAGAACAGAGAAATTCGAACTTGAAGAAAACACTGCAAGTCCAGTGACGGTTCGTTTCCTAAACACGGCTGACCTTGGTGATCTGGAAGTTAGAAAGACTGTTAGCGGCGGTTCTCAAGCGGATAATAATAAGAAGTACAATTTTACGATTGAAGCAGACAACGCTGAAAGTAAAGATGCAGTGAAGGACAATCGTTATGATGCGGATGGTGCGTTGAAGACAGTTCAATTTAACTCAGAAGGTAAAGTTAGTTTTGAACTATCTGACCGGGAATACGTTTATATTAAGAATTTGCCAAAGGGTACGAAGCTCAAAGTTACTGAGGAAAAACCGGAAGCAAATAACCTGGAAACCACTTGGTCCATCAACAATGGTGAATATGGTAACGGAAATAACTCAGTGATTATCGACTCAAATGAGCCACAGTATGTGTATTACAAGAACAGTTTTAGCAAAACTGGTCAAATTAATTTAATGAAAAAAATTTCCGGCGCAGTTTCAGCTAACGAACAATTTAAATTTGAAATTGAGGCGGATAATACAGTGAATGGCAAATATCCATTTGCTAAATACAATACTCAAGGTGGCATTGACAGCACCGGTACTTTAGAATTTAAGAATGGTAAAACTGATATTTCACTGAAAGGTAATGAACACGTGATTATCACTGAGTTACCATTAAACAAAGAATTTACAATTACGGAGACAGAAACTGGTGACAGCCACATTGAAACGAGTTGGGAAGCTGGTTCTCAGTCAGGTAAAGGGAATGCTACCGATCCAGTTAAATTGGACGACGCGAATGATATGCACAAAGTCACATTTACCAACGCGTTGCCTAACGGATCGTTAACATTGAACAAGAAGGTCTTGAATCAGTTGCCTGGCGACCAAACAACTGAGTTTACGTTCAACATTACTGGTTTAAATGACGATGACGTGAACAAGGTTAAGAACCGAACTTTCACTGTTCAAGGCGACAACGGTATGGACGACATTAGCTTCAATGATAACGGCCAGGCTAATCTTAAGCTAAGTCACAATCAATCGGTGAAAATCTTAGGCTTACCTGCGGGTGTCCATCTACGAATCACTGAAGATAACCATCCTAACTTCAATGCAACTTATAATGTTGGTGGTGGTGAAGAAGCTGATGATGCAGATGGTCCGACCGTGACGGTTCCTGATGACAAGAACGTTTCAGTGAACTACACAAACACACGGACTAAATCTGGCAGTCTGTTGTTAGAAAAACAGGCTGAAGGATCATATCCGACAGGTGATGTGATCGACTTTACCATTGAAGCTTTAGATGCTAACGAAGATTTAGATGATGAATTTAGTGCAGCTTTACGACAGACTGATGGTACAACGCTTAATAAGAAAGTTGAATTTAATGGTGGTAAAGCCGATGTTTCAATTAAACCGGGTGAAAAGCTAGAGATGAATAACTTACCTCTTGGCGAATACCAAGTTACTGAAGAAGACCAAGATAATTTAGTAACAACCACTTGGAAAGTTGATAATAAGAGTGGTAATGGTTTAGTTGCGGACGATGCTACCGTTAAAGATAAGGAAACGACTCATGTGCTGTTCACTAACAAGATTGCTAATGGTAGTTTGGAACTGAATAAGAAGGTTTTAAACCCACTGCCTGGCGATCAAGATACTGAGTTTACTTTCACTATTCAAGCTACTACTGATGATATTAGTAAAGTAGCGGGTGAAACTTACGATGTTGAAACTAATTTTAATGGCAGAGATAACCTGAAGTTCAATACTGAAGGACAAGCAACCCTTAAGTTAAGCCATAACCAATCAGTAAAGGTACTTGGCTTACCTGCAGGTGTTCAACTTAAAATCTCTGAAGAACAACACTCTGATTTCAACGTCAGTTACACCGTTAATGGTGATGAAGATGATGACGAAGACGGTCCGACCGTGACGATTCCAGATGGCAAAAATGTCGCTGTGAACTACACGAATGCGCGGCCAATCTATGGTAGCTTAATGCTGCAAAAACGGGCTGAAGGTTCGTACCCAACGGATAAAGGTATTAAGTTTACCATCGAAGCTTTAGATGAAAATCAAGATTTAGAGCGTAAATTCGATGCGACTTTGACACACACCAATGGGACAACGACTTCGCAAAAAGTGAGTTTTGAAAATGGTAAAGCGGAAGTCACAATTTTACCAGGCGAACAGCTGTTGATTCAGAACTTACCAACTGGTCAATATCAAGTAACCGAAGAACGCCAAAATCGGTTAGTGACGACTACTTGGGACATTGGTACAACACAAGGTAACAGAGAAAAAGCGGCTCCGGTAACCGTTGGAGAAGGTGACACCGCATATGTGCGGTTCACTAACAAGATTGCCACGGGTAAGCTGGAACTGAACAAGTCTGTTGCCTCTCATGATGACGCGGATAAGGGTAAAGACTACAAGTTTGAAATCCGCGCAAGTCGCTCAACTCGTTGGATGGTGGCTAACAAGAGTTACGATGTTTCCGGACATTCAGAGACGAAGCGGATTGAATTTGATCGTAGCGGCCGAGCAGAAGTTATCTTGAAAGGCGGCCAGATGATGACGGTTTCTGGCTTACCAGAAGGTGTTCGCTTAGCGGTTATCGAAACGGATTCAAACGAGTTAAAAGCAACTTGGAATGTGAATAGTGAGGGCAGCTACCAAGAATTAAGTCAGCGTAACCGTCCGAACGTCACTATCACAGAAGACCAAACCGAAGTTGTTTCTTACCGTAATGTTCGAGATCCGGTAGGTAGCCTGCGAGTAGATAAGATTGTCAAAGGCGCCTACACTGACGACCACCGTAAGTTTGAATTTACAGTGGATGCTCAAAAGATTGCGGACAAAGATAGCAACGATGAAGATACTGAAGATGCGGATGACACAGATGAATGGATCACTAACGAAGAATTCAACGGCAAGTATAACGTGAAGGTTTACAGTCGCAGCAACAATGAACTGCAGGAAAATTCACAGGTAGAATTTACCAATGGTCAAGCGACTCTTGAATTAAAAGCAGATCAGTACGCAGTGATTGAAGGTTTGCCGCTGAATGATGACGAACAGTTCCAAGTTAGCGAAGTTGACCCAGATATCGCTAACATGACGACCACTTGGGCTAAGAACAATGGGTCACCAGAAACGGGACTAGTAGCGGCACCTGTGACATTGGATGAAACAAACGTGCCACGGATTACGTTTACCAACAACCTTGAAACTGGCAACCTAGTTCTTGATAAGAAACTCTCAGGTGACATTAGTGACACTGACAGAAACCGGGCGTTCGAATTTACGGTTGATGCTCAGGTTGAAGACACTGAAACGGGCGAATGGAAGACGGATGAGACGTTTACCGGTGACTATACGGCAACCAAGACGACTGCTGATGGCCGACAGACTACCAGTAATGTGACCTTTGAAACTGGTCAGCTCAGGGTTGCTTTAAAGGGCGGTGAACGCCTGCAGATCAGTAACTTACCGACAAATATGCACATGGTGATCAGCGAAACTCCTGATGGCGATTACGAAACCAGTCATCAAATCAACCATGGTAGCGAAATGCCGGGGACGACCACTGATCTTATCACAATTTCAAACGGTTCAGATCAGGCGGTAACATTCATCAACGATCGGCCAGCGCAGCCACAAACGGCTTGGTTAAGCTTAACGAAGTCAGTGATTGGTGAAACTGGCGAACGTGATCGCGGTTTCGAATTCAATATTCGCTTCCTCGATGATCAGATGAATCCGTTGGCTGGGACAGTTGATGTTGTCATGACAACACCGCTTGGCGAACACATCGCCAGTCAAATGATGCTTGATATGGATGGCAGCAGCTCGTTCACATTAATGGATGGCGAGACCATTCGCTGGAACGTGCCAAACGGGACTCACTATCAGATCACTGAAAGTGACTACTCGGCAGATGGCTACCAGACCAGCGTTAGTCAGGGACAAGCACCAGAACGAGAAGGCTTAACCGCTACCGGTGTGGTCATGACCAATGATCCTGGTAGTGCAAAGGTTGTTTACTACAACCGGGCAATGACGCCTCCTGAAGAAGAACCGCATACGCCAGAAGAACCGGATACAACCGTTCCAGGCTTTGTGCCACCAGCTTCTGAATCAGGTACGGGAGTTGGTACCAGTACGGATGGTTCTATGGCTGGGTCAGGTGGATCAACAGCACCACAAGCTCATACGAGTGGTACTAGCGGTTCTGGTACGGCTGCCAAGGGCTTCTTGCCTCAAACTGGCGAATGGATGAAGCAAAACTGGTTACTCTTATTAGGCCTTGTGATTCTGTTGAGCACCATTGGCTTAATGATAAGAGCAAAGCGTAAGAAGAGTTGATGAGTTTAAATGACGCATAGCTGAAGTGTTTCAGCGGCTGTGTTAATAAGGACCCCGGCGCCATTTCTGAGTAATTGGAAATGACGCCGGGGTTTCTTGTAGTCACTTGGTCCTTGACCGCCCTCTAACAAACGCATAGAATAACATCTGGAATTCAAGTTAATAAAATCGTTTTACTAACTCAGGAGGAAACACATGAAGACTCAAGATGAACTTAAAAAAATCGCCGGTTATAAGGCCGCTGAATTGGTTGAAGATGGCATGACTGTCGGCCTTGGAACGGGGAGTACAGTGCGTTACTTATTAGACGCGCTAGGCGAACGTATCAAGAAAGACGGTGTGCACTTTACTGGTGTGCCAACTTCTAACCGGACGGCTGAATATGGCCGGAATCTTGGTATGGAAATTAAATCGTTGGATGATGTTGATACCATCGACATTACCATTGATGGTGCGGATGAAGTTGATCCTCAAATCAACGGTATCAAGGGTGGCGGTGGCGCTCAAACATGGGAGAAACTGGTTGCCACTAATTCTAAGGAATGTGCCTGGATCGTTGACGAAAGCAAAGTTGTCGATCAACTAGGCAAGTTCCCACTTCCCGTTGAAGTGTTGGCTTACGGTCATCATCAGCTGGTTAAACGGTTGGCTGATTTAGGCTACAAGCCAGAAGTCCGTCAAAAAGACGGCCAACTTTTCCACACGGATGAGGGCAACATTATCGTTGACTTGCACTTGGATAAAATCGCAGCACCATACGATTTGGCGGATGAATTGAGCAACATGACCGGTGTTGTTGAACATGGGCTGTTCCTAGACATGACTAAAACGGTGGTTATCGGTACTCAAGATGGCGCAGTGGTTAAGACGAAATAAGTCACTTAAATTGGGACGGTTCCACATCATGTCCCAGCGGAATTTAAAGCAGCGCAATAACCGATCACTGATGATCAGTCATTGCGCTGCTTTTGCTTTAATAACGGGGATTATAGCCGGTAGATTGTGCTCGAATGATCCCGAAAAAATTCTTGAACATTTTCGTTGTAACCGGTTACATTTCATGTTATTATATAACCGTGGAAGAGATAAGAAGCCGGTGCCAGAACGTTTCTAAGTTGTAGAGTTTTACCGATTATGAATTGATCCCGTTTTGTAGATCGAAGTAAATGATTGGCAACAAACAGCAAAGACGTTTGGTTCCAACTGTTTAAGGCTTCAGAAGTAAAGTTCGAATGTTTCATAAGTAACACGGTTCAAGAAGAATCTAGTTTCATCAAGCACCATGTTTCAAAGCGAGAATTTCTAACGAACGCTAGCCACCTAAGGTTTTGTTTCACCACTAACTGAATATGTGTTATATGCTTAGCGTTTCTGCTAAAACGTGCGAATGTCTTAGATGTAGTGATATTCTCTTAGGGGTTATAAAGGGTTCGAATGTGATGTAGGCTGGGTCTATACGATGGTTATGTAATAACCTTTGGAGTGTAGAGAGTTGAGTTCATGAGATTCAAAAAGTTCCACAGTGTCATCTCATCTAGTTAAACGGTAATTGAAACTGATATGTCATTGACAAGACTATTACGGCAGTTGACTAGAAATAAGTTTTTGAGGCGATAGATTATTAAATTAATGTTTACGAAGCGGGTAAGCTGGTTAAACGGTTTCGTCTCTTCCAACAAAGTTTCATAGGGGCTCAAGGGTGAATGCATGAATTTCAGCCTTGAGTCTAATTTTTTGGGGTCCGTTTCCGATACTATTCTAGCAAGCATAATGGTATAATGTAATTCCTTGGCAGGGGCAACATTTGAGGGATCATTTCCCTTGTAAAAGGATTTACTAATCATTACATGAGTAGTAGATTCTTTTTTTATTGCCATTTTTGACATATCAAATAACGTCTACTAGTTGATACTCTGTGATTAGTTTCACTCATTGAGTTTTAACATACGCAGATTTGCTGTTCAGATTTAGCGAGGGTGTATTTACGGAAACCCCAAAACAGGGTAGAATGGGTCTTGCTTACTTGTTTGTTTCAAATAAGTGAGTGGTGGTTATTGCTGAAGCTGTGCCTGCGTGTCTGAAGATTTATGAAAGCGCTGAACTTTTTCGTTGCTGGTTACGAAGTACGTGCCATTATTCTGAATTTAAGTAGTGAGTAACGATGTCAGCAAAGCTGTTTTCTTAATAATTCGGCTACCCGGTGTATAGCAAAATTAAGAAAGAAGGTTTAGTTTAATGTCGATGTACTTAATCGTCAACATTATTGGGGTCATTGTTTATCTCGGGATCGCGTTCCTGTTCTCGAAGAGTAAGAAGACGATCAACTGGAAGTCAACTGCTATCGTCCTCATGCTTAACCTGGTTATCGCTTGGATCTTGACTAGTTTTTCTTGGGGCCGTGACGCCGTTCAGGCTGCTGCCAACGGATTCAACTGGTTAGTTCAAGTGGCTTACCAAGGTATCGTTTTCGCCTTACCTAACTGGGTAACGCCACAATTCGGTGGGACTGCAAAGTCGATGAACTTCATTACCAGTTCACTGCTACCTATCCTGCTGATTGTGCCAATGTTTGATATCTTAACTTACATTGGTTTCCTGCCTTGGATCATCAAGTGGATCGGCCGCGGTTTATCAGCTATTACTGGTCAACCAAAGTTCGAATCATTCTTCTCAGTTGAGATGATGTTCCTTGGTAACACTGAAGCATTGGCCGTTTCACGTCTTCAAATCCAATCAATGCGTGCAGAACGTAACGTCACATTGGCTATGATGTCGATGTCATGTATTACTGCTTCCATTGTGGGTGCTTATACCCAAATGGTTCCTGGTAACTACGTTCTGACTGCGATTCCATTGAACATTTTGAACGCTATCATTGTTACTAACATTTTGAACCCTGTATCGGTTTCAGCTGAAGAAGATACCATTGCCAAAGTTGGTGGTGCGTCTGCTGCTGAAGAAGCCGAAATGGAAGATGGTAAAAAAGAACCATTCTTCTCATTCTTGGGTGATTCAATCTTAGGTGCCGGTCGTTTGATCTTGATCATCGCCGCTAACGTTATCGCTTTCGTTGCCTTAGCTGGTTTGATCGATAAGCTGTTAGGCTTGATCAACCCATGGCTGTCACTTGAACACCTCTTAGGTATCATCATGTTCCCATTTGCATGGTTGATGGGTCTGAACGTCAACGATGCGTTCCAGTTCGCTCAATACATGGGGACGAAGTTAGTCACTAACGAATTCGTTGTTATGGGTAAGATTGCCCCAACGATTCATGATGTCACTAAGTACGGAGCCCATTATCAAGCACAATTGACGGTCTTCTTGACTTCATTTGCTAACTTCAGTACGACTGGTATGATTATCGGTGCCTTCAAGGGCTTGGCTGATAAAGAATCCAACTCTTTGATTTCTAAGAACGTTGGTTACATGTTATTGTCAGGTATCTTGGTTTCACTCTTATCTGCTGGTATCGTGGGCTTATTTGTTTGGTAATCACCACTTACGCATAAGTCAATTAATTAAGTTTTAAAACCACGAACAGCCCAGATCGAGTAATCTTTTCGGTCTGGGCTGTTGTGGCCTAGGGTGTCGAAACTGGCGCAAGTCAGCTGAAACCCATCGTTTGGAATAACGATGCAACCCCGATCACAACCGTCTCAACGACGAAAGGATAGGGATTATTTACATGAAACAAACGCAACAATTTGAAGCAAAGAACGGGATGTCATTACGACAGGTATGGCAGAATAAAACGCTGCTGAAGCAAGAAATTATTGCAGGGCTGACTGGTTTCTTTGCCATTTCGTACATTATTATTGTGAATCCAGTGATTCTAAAAGATGCCGGTATTCCCACAGATCTCAGCGTTTTTGCCACCATCATCAGTTCAGTTATTGGCTGTTTGATCATGGGCTTTTTCGCGAATGCCCCGGTGATTTTAACGCCTGGGATGGGGGTCAACGCCTTCTTTACCTACACGATTTGCGCCACCATGGGTATGTCGTGGCAGGTTGCCGTAGCGATTTCAATCGTCGCTAGTGCCGTTTACGCGGTAGTGGCCTTTACCCCACTAAGTTCAGTCTTGGCTGAGGCCATTCCCGGTTCATTGAAAAGCGGTATTACTGCCGGCATCGGGATGTTTTTGGTTGAAATTGGCTTGGAAAAGGCTGGATTGATCGTTGCTGGAAAGAATTCACTGGTTGTGCTGGGCAATTTGACAGCACCAGCAACGTTACTGGCGATCTTTGGTATTTTGCTGAGCGTGATTCTATTCCTGCGGCAGGTTCCAGCCGGTTTCTTAATTGGCATCGTGATCACCAGTGTGCTTGGCGTCGTCTTAGGTATTCGTGATGAACAGGGTGTCAGCGTTCATTTATCACGGTTAGCTGATTACCACCAAATCCTGATGCACGGTGACTTTTCCAAGGCGTTCACGATTCCGTTTATCTTGGCCGCTTTCTCCATGACCATGATCCTCGTGTTTGAATCCATGGGGCTCTTGCAGGGAATTTTGCCGGATAACCGGAAGTTCAAACGGGCGTTTCAGGCGAGTTCTATTACTGCGTTATTCTCAGGTTTTCTTGGCACCAGCCCAACCGTGGCCGCTGCTGAGAGTGCTTCGGGGATCGAATCCGGTGGTCGAACTGGCGTGATGGCCATTACAGCCGGTATCTTATTCGCTATTTCCACGTTCTTTGTTCCACTGTTGACGTACGTCCCACAGGCAGCCATTGCGCCGGTGATCATCATTACCGGTGCCATCATGATGGAGTCTATTGGCTCAATCGACATGCATGATTTTGCCGCCTGGTTTCCGGCGTTTCTGATTATTGTGCTGATTCCGCTGACGAACAGTATTTCTACGGGGCTGGCTTTCGGTTTCGTCTTCTACCCAATTTTACGATTGGCTAGTGGCGATGGGCGAAACGTTAGTCCAGCAATGTATGTTTTAGGCGGATTGTTTCTCATTGATTTGGTTTTAAGTGCTTTACTATAAGAAAAATTTTAGCATGGAGGCTAATTATTATGACGATCAAGATTATCATGGATACCGATCCTGGTATCGACGATGCAGCTGCAATTACCATGGCGATTAACGATGACAACATCGATCTGAAACTGATCACGACTGTTGCCGGTAACGTGACGGTAGATAAGACTACGAAGAACGCACTGAAATTAGTTCGTTTCTTCAACTCTGATATTCCAGTGGCAGCCGGTGCTAAGCAGCCGTTGATCAAGCCATTCAAAGATGCTGCTCGGATTCATGGTGAATCAGGAATGCCGGGATACGATTTCCCAGAAGATCTGCCAAAGCCAATGAACAAGAGCGCCGTTGAAGCACTCCGCGACGCTATCATGGCCAGTGATGAAAAGATCACGTTGGTACCAACGGGTTCGTACACCAACATCGCATTATTGTTCTCTGAATATCCAGAAGTGAAGGATAACATTGAACGAATCGTTGCTATGGGTGGCTCATTGGGCATGGGTAACATGACCAGTGCTGCTGAATTCAACGTCTTCACAGATCCACACGCAGCTCGTATTGTTTACGATGCCGGCGTGCCAATCGTGATGGTTGGTTTGGATATTACCATGAAGGCCTTGTTAACTCACGAAAGTATCGAAAAACTGCCAACGTTAAACGAAACTGGCAAGATGCTTCATGACATCATCATTCACGATGGTGACAACTCAGACAGCGGTATCGCAATGCACGATGTGAACACGATCTTCTATCTGCTTCATCCAGAAGCAATCACGACTAAAGAGATGTGGGTTGATGTTCAAACGGAAGGTCCAGCAATGGGCGAAACGGTTGGCGACATCCGTGGTGCATACCACGATGGCAAGATCAACGCTTCTGTTTGTGTTGATATCGATGCAGCTGCCTTTAACAAGTGGTTCATCGAAGAAGTTACTAACATGTCAAAGTAAATTAATTTAGTTTATACGCTGTTTATACCACTATACAAATGAACCGTCACAAGCTGTAAGGGGCTTGGGGCGGTTTATTTATTTTGGACAGAAATCATTCGTGATAGTTTCCAATGAAGGGGAATGTCTTGTATAATTGGGGGGTGTGAAAATAAGGTGTGGAACCAGGTGTCTTGAGAGCGGAGTGTAAGTGACTTACATGCAGCTCTCTGCCTGGTGTAACCTAATTCGGCTATGTAACATGTGGTTCCCGCTCCACTTCAGGCGCTTTGGGGCTGGAACGCGGTGGCTCGCTCCAAGAGCTAATGCAACATAGCTGAAACGTGCTCCACGAGGCAGAGAGTTGCATATAAGCCACTTAAACCATAAACCCAAGTTTGGGGTTTATGGTCTAAGCGCCTTATACTCCGCTCTCTTAACGCCTCGTTTCACACTCTAGCCTCAAATGGATCTCCTCCGACTCGCGTGATACTAGAAAGCAGCCAGAGCTTCGTTGCTGTCAGCTTCCAAGTATCACCGACACCGCTGAGCCCCAGCGCCTTCCGTTCCGCTGATATTGTGGGTGAAACTTCACGTCGTTAAAAATGTGCATTTGCGTCAGCAACATTGCTGCTTCGTTGCCAGATTAATGCTGTGGTAAATGTAGTGGAGCGTTCAGGGTAAATCGTGGTGTCGATGATGTTAGCGAGCGTTTCGTGCTCGGTTACATCATCAGGCGACGGAGGAGATCCGCCCCGAGCGTAGCGAGGTGCTAGCTCCGGAGCGCCTGCACGACGAGTTACCCTGAACGCGGAACGAAATGAGCTATAATTCATCGTAAAATAGTTATAAAATTAAGTGCTTGCTAGGTCTATGTGACAGGCTGTTCTGAACACGGAACGAGATGAACCATAACTGATCACCAAAACACCGATAAAAAGTTCAAAATAGCCAGCAATAACCACGGTCAAGAGCTTGCGTACATACCATAATTAATGTAAAGTATACTAGAGCGTGAAACAAAGTGTTTCACAGAATGTCTTAGGAGATCTCAATGAATAACAGTCAATTTATTGCTGCTTTAAAAAAACAGGGGATTACAGTTTCTGAGCAGCAAATGCAACAGTTCGACCAGTATTTTAAAATCTTGGTCGATACGAATCAACATCTTAATTTAACAACCATCACCGAAAGAGGCGACGTTTACCTGAAGCATTTTTACGATTCAGTGACGCCCGCCTTTTATGTGCCAGAGTTACGCACTGAAGAACTGACACTTTGCGATGTCGGCGCTGGTGCAGGATTTCCATCATTGCCGATGAAGATTCTGTTCCCGCAACTGCAAGTCACCATCGTAGATTCCCTAAATAAGCGCATTAATTTCTTAAAGGATTTGATTGCTGATTTTGGCTTAACGGGTGTCAACGTGTATCACGCGCGGGCCGAGGAATTTGGCGGTAAACGTTCAGAACACCGGGAAGCTTACGATGTGGTGACTGCGCGAGCAGTGGCTCGTATGAGTGTCTTGAGCGAACTTTGTTTACCATTAGTTAAATTACACGGTCAATTTATTGCTTTGAAGGCTCAGCAAACTGAAAACGAATTGGCGCATTCACAGTCGGCCATTGCAAAATTAGGTGGCAAATTAAACTTAGACCAATCATTTACCTTGCCTGAATCAGGGGATGAACGCCACATTGTGGTGATTGACAAGGTTAAACAAACGCCAAAGCGGTACCCACGTAAGGCTGGAACGCCTAACAAAGAGCCGCTGGGTGATTAGCTAGAAAGGGGGACGATTAGGATGGCGTTTTCGTTATTTGGTCATGATAAATCTAACCAGCAAAATAATGAAAGTATCAAACAGAAAGTCGTCATGGTACCAGTTGATGCGATTATACCGAACCGGTTTCAACCGCGTCATGTGTTCAATAAGCGTGGTATTGATGAACTGGCACAAACCATTTCAGATCATGGCTTACTGCAACCAATCGTCTTACGGGAGTACGAACCGCATCAGTACGAAATTATTGCTGGGGAACGGCGCTACCGTGCAGTGAAATCATTGAATTGGCGTGAGGTACCTTCAATTATTCAATCCTTATCTGATGATGAAACAGCGTCAATGGCTCTGATTGAAAACTTGCAGCGGGAAGGCTTGACACCCATCGAGGAGGCTCAGGCTTATCAGGCTTTGATGAAGCTTAATAAGCTGACGCAAAGCCAACTAGCTACTGAAGTCGGTAAAAGCCAGTCATTTATTGCCAACAAGCTGCGACTGCTGAAGCTTAGTGAACCCGTTCAAGAAGCGATCATGAACGAGGAAATCAGTGAACGTCATGGACGAGCACTGCTGGCGGTGACACCGAAGCAGCAAGCAGAACTGCTAAAACGAATCATTGCTGATCATTTGACGGTTCGTGATGCGGAGCGACTCATTCAGCGTCACCGTGCTAAGGCTAAGCCGACACCGAAAATTAAGTCCGTTTCAGCTGATACCCGCGTGGCCGTGAATACCATTAAGAAGTCCTTGAAAATGGTTAGCAATGCTGGGTTAAAAGTTAAAACCACGGAAGAAGACAACGCCGATAGTTACCGAATCACTATCGACATCATGAAAAAATCATAAAGGAGTGACGAAAACGATGGCAGATATAATTGCGCTTGCAAATCAAAAAGGCGGGGTCGGTAAAACAACGACCTCAGTGAACTTAGGCGCAGGACTGGCCAACCTTGGCAACCGGGTATTGTTAGTTGATATCGATGCACAGGGAAACGCAACCAGTGGGGTTGGCATTGCCAAGTCCTCCATTTCAAAGGATATTTACGATGTTTTAGTCAATGAAGAACCGATTGCTGATGTGATTTTACATACGAGTCATAAAGATTTAGACATCGTGCCGGCCACTATTCAGTTATCAGGTGCCGAGATTGAGCTAACTGCTCAAATTGCTCGTGAGACTCGTTTATTGGATGCGATTAAGACAATTCAAGACCAATATGATTTTATTTTGGTGGATTGCCCGCCTTCATTGGGATTACTGACGATTAATGCCTTTACCGCCAGCAATTCGATTTTGATTCCTGTTCAAAGTGAGTACTATGCATTGGAAGGACTCAGCCAATTACTGAATACGATTCAGTTGGTGCGAAAACATTTCAATCCAAATCTGAAAATTGAAGGTGTTTTGCTGACGATGTACGATGCGCGTACTAATCTGGGACACCAAGTTAATGAAGAAGTGAAGAAGTACTTTAAGGACAACGTTTACGAGACCATTATTCCACGAAATGTTCGGTTATCTGAGGCTCCGAGCCACGGCTTGCCAATTATGGATTATGACCCCAAGTCAACTGGTGCAAAAGTTTATTCGCAACTCGCAAAGGAAGTGGCAGCTGCTCATGGCAAACAAAAATAATAAGGGACTTGGACGCGGCATTGAAGCATTATTTGCGGATAATAGCGTTGACCCAGAAGTAGAAACAGTAATCGATATCAAACTCGACCAGATTCGTCCGAACCCGTATCAGCCACGTCAAAAGTTTGACCAAGCAGCGCTAAAGGATCTCGCTAAATCGATTCAAAAATCGGGTGTCTTTCAACCCATTATTGTTCGTCAAGCAGACCCGGAAGTTGCTCGCTACGAGATTCTTGCTGGTGAACGACGCGTTCGGGCCTCTCGATTAATCAAAAACGAGACGATTCCAGCAATCGTTCGTGAAGTCACCGAACCTCAGATGATGGAGATCGCTGTTATGGAAAACCTGCAGCGTGAAGATCTCACACCGTTGGAAGAGGCTGAAGCTTACGAAATGCTCATGAGCAACTTGAACCTGACCCAGGCACAAGTTTCTTCACGGTTAGGTAAGAGTCGGCCATATATTGCCAACTATTTGCGGTTACTGGGTCTGCCAAAGCAGGTCAAGGAGTTACTGCAAAAGAAGCGGCTTTCCATGGGACAGGCAAGAACGTTACTGTCATTGAAAGACCGGTCGCAGATGGTGAGTTTAGCTAACCGGGCAGCGGATGGGAAGATGACCGTGCGTGCTTTGGAGAGCGTCGTTAACAAGATGAATGGCCAAGCTGCGGCAAAGCCAAAGAAGCGGATCAAGCAAAAATCACCTTACTTGCGAGCAGGTGAAAACGTCCTTCAAGAAAAGTTTGGGACTCAGGTCACCATCAGTGAGTCTAAAGAAGACGGTCAAGGTAAGATTGAAATCGAGTATATGTCAGATGATGACTTAAGCCGAATTCTGGATATTCTCGACGTTCATTTAGACTAGGAGGAATTTGATGTACGATTTAGGTGATTTAGTTGAAATGAAAAAGCCGCATCCATGTGGTGTGAACCGCTGGGAGATCATCCGGATGGGCGCTGATATTAAAATCAAGTGTACCGGATGTGGCCACATCGTGATGTTAAGTCGTCGCGAGTTTGAAAAAAAGCTGAAAAAGGTTTTAGAAAAGAAAGCACAAACTGACTAAAAAGGAAGAGTGAGACTTTACTATGTCATTAACAGCAGGAATTGTCGGCTTACCAAATGTTGGTAAGTCAACCTTATTTAACGCGATTACTAAAGCAGGGGCCGAAATGGCCAACTATCCATTTGCCACCATCGACCCTAACGTCGGGATGGTTGAGGTACCGGATTCACGGTTAGACCGGATTCAAGAATTGATTCCAGCCAAAAAAGTCGTTCCCACAACCTTTGAATTTACCGATATTGCCGGTATCGTTAAGGGTGCCAGCAAGGGTGAAGGTTTAGGAAACAAATTCTTGGAAAACATCCGTCAGGTGGACGCTATCGTGCATGTTGTGCGGGCTTTTGATGACGACAACATTACCCACGTTTCTGGTAAAATCGATCCAATCGATGATATTGAAACGATTAACCTGGAATTAGGACTGTCAGACCTTGAAGCTGTTGATAAGCGCTTGGCTAAGGTTCAACGCGCTGCTAAGGGTAACGACAAAGCAGCTAAGGCTGAATTGGCTGTTCTGGAACGGATCAAGCCAGTGCTTGAAGCTGGCAAGGGCGTTCGGACGATGGACTTTAATGAAGATGAAGCGCCAATCGTAAAGGGGCTATTCTTGCTGACTAGCAAGCCTGTACTCTACGTGGCTAACATTGCTGAAGATGACATGGCTGACCCAGAAAACTCGAAGTACTTCAAGGATATTGAAGCCTACGCAGCTAAGGAAGGCGCACAAGCCATTGCTGTCGCTGCTGAAGCCGAAGAAGAAATTGCCGAATTAGACGATGACGAAAAGGCGGACTTCCTAGAAGCTGAAGGTGTTACTGAACCAGGTTTAAACCGTCTGATTCGTGCGTCATACAAGTTATTAGGCCTAGAAACCTTCTTCACTGCAGGTGGTAAGGAAACTAGAGCGTGGACCTTCAGAAAGGGTACCAAGGCACCGCAAGCAGCTGGGATTATTCACTCGGACTTTGAGCGGGGCTTCATCCGGGCGGAAGTCATGGCTTTTGATGATTTGGATAAGCTCGAATCAGAAACAGCGGTAAAAGATGCCGGGAAGTTAAGAGTTGAAGGTAAGGATTATGTGATGCAGGATGGGGATATTGTGGAGTTTAGGTTCAACGTGTAAGAGTGTGGAAGCAGGCGTTTAAGGAGCGGCGTGTAAGCTAGTGTTGGCAAAAATCCCGAACTTGGATTTATGCCGACATTGGCTTACACATAGCTCCTTGCCTGCTGGAACACGTTTCGGCTATGTGGAGGGCACGCAGCTTTCTGCCCCATTGAAGCACGTTTCAACCACACTCCCCCTAAAAAGCCACTACCCATAAAAAAACAAACAAAAGGAGACCCAACATGAGCGAGAACGAGAATGATCAACGTAATGCTGGCGCGCAGCAACGTAAACGTAACGCTGCTGTTCACCAGGATCGAAATAGTACGGTTAAAAACGAGCACGAAGTTTTTGATAACATTGGTTTGACTAAGCGTAATGCCGACTATATGTTTCGTTTCAATCAGGCGCTGCAAGCAACCAAGCTGAGCACTGAAAGAAAGGCTGAAATCGTTAAAACCACCACTGAAGAACTGTTGGCTGGTCAAAAAACGGGTAAGACTGCGCGGAACATGTACGGCAGTGATATTAATGCTCGCATCAAAGAAATCGTTGAAGGCCCGAAACGTCCGGCTGGTGCCCCAGATCCATACTGGCCAAGTGCGATGTATAATGGACTGAACTTCTTTACCATTTTCAGTTTCATGTTTGGGGTGATGTTCTTGATCACACCCGCATCGCAGAAGGCTAATCAACCAGTAGGTATCTTATCAATTCTGTTGTCATCCGTAATTGCTGGATTAGCACTACCATTGATTCCAAGAGTGTTCGACTCAAAACGCGAACACCGTTACGCACTTTGGATTCGAATCGTGGGCGCTGTTGCCTTTCTGATCGTTTGGTTAGGGTTATTCTCGATGATGGCCTTGTTGCCAGGCTATCTCAATCCAACAGTGGGTGCATGGCCAATGATCGTGCTTGGTGTGCTAGCTGGTTTGGCTTCGTATTTAGTCAAGCGTCAGTACAAGTTAACACAGGGATTTTTCGGTGCCACACCACAAAGTCGTACAAGACGTTAAAACAAATTAAAATCAGTCTGATGATCAATCAACTAGGATCGGTCATTAGGCTGATTTTAATTTTGTCTGTGAATTCACCAAATTCACTTGGTGGCGAACAAATTCGGACAAACGATTTAAATCGTTCCCAAATTATTTCAAAATTAAGTTTAAAGTTCGTATTTTAGGCTTCATTTGATTAAAATTCGAACTTAAATCTTACAAGTTTATGAGAATGCTTGCATTTTCTGAAAGTCGCTGGTATATTACCAAACAATACCAAAAAAATTAATAAGGGAGCGTTCATTTCAATGACTACTAATTGGGATTCAAAGTTTCAAAAACAAGGGATTACTTTTGATGACGTATTACTTATACCTGCGGAAAGTCATGTGTTGCCAAACGAGGTCGATTTGAAGGTCCAGTTAGCTGATAATTTGAAATTAAACGTACCGTTTCTCAGTGCCAGCATGGACACTGTAACGGAAGCACCAATGGCGATTGCCATGGCCAATAACGGTGGCCTGGGTGTGATTCACAAGAACATGCCCAAAGAAGCACAGGCTGCTGAAGTTGCTAAAGTTAAGGCTGTTGCCAGTGATCAGATTCGCGCCAACGCAGCGGTTGATGATCAAGGTCGTCTGTTAGTTGCCGCAGCTGTTGGGGTAACTTCAGATACGTTTGAACGTGCTGAAGGCTTACTCGCTGCCGGTGCAGATGCTATTATCATTGATACTGCTCACGGTCATTCAGCTGGTGTGTTGCGGAAGGTTGCTCAGATTCGTGACCAATTCCCAGACGCAACTTTGATTGCTGGGAACGTTGCAACTGGTTCAGGCACCCGTGCGTTATTTGAAGCCGGGGTTGACGTTGTGAAAGTTGGTATCGGTCCTGGTTCTATCTGCACAACTCGGGTTGTTGCTGGTGTTGGGGTTCCCCAACTAACTGCCATTTACGATGCCGCTGAAGTTGCCCAGGAATTCCACAAGCCAATCATTGCTGATGGCGGAATCAAGTACTCAGGTGATATCGTTAAAGCTTTAGCAGCCGGTGGTAACGCCGTAATGCTTGGCTCAATGCTTTCAGGAACTGATGAAGCACCTGGCGAAGTTTTTGAAGACAACGGTAAGAAGTACAAGACTTATCGTGGTATGGGTTCCTTAGCAGCCATGGAACACGGTTCAGCTGATCGTTACTTCCAAGGTGGCGTTAACGAAGCCAACAAGTTAGTGCCAGAAGGTATCGAAGCGCGTGTTGAATACAAGGGTAGCGTCGACGACATCATTTTCCAAATGGTCGGCGGTCTACGTTCTGGGATGGGTTATACTGGTTGTGAAACCGTTCAAGACCTTATCAACGACGCACAGTTTGTTCGTATCTCAAACGCCGGTTTAGTTGAATCACATCCACATGATGTTCAGTTAACTAAAGCTGCACCTAACTACAAATAATTAATTTTAAACGATAGAAGCCCGAGAGAGGCCGTTAACAAGACTTCTCTCAGGGCTTCTTTTGTTTATTCTCGAAATCTGCTGTAAAATTTAATGAGAACCTTAAGTTAATGGATTAATAATGATTGCGGGTCTATCTTTTGGTAAGATAGACCTAAGCAAAGGGTATGGTTAAAACCTACCAGCGCGTACATGAATAAGTGACGGATAAGTCATTTTAACTGACCGAATTGCATTTATAAGGAGAACGTGTAAACATGAAAATTTTAGTTGTTGATGATGATAAAGAAATTGCGCAATTATTAGGCATTTATATTAAAAACGAAGGTTACGATCCAATCACTGCCTATAATGGTAAGGAAGCCCTAACGAAACTTCACACTACCCCGGACATTGGTCTGATGATCTTAGACATTATGATGCCCGAAATGAGCGGAATCGAAGTCATTAAAGAAGTTCGTAAAGATTCTGAACTGCCAATCTTGATCCTGTCTGCTAAAACCGATGACATGGACAAGATACAGGGCCTGGTCAGTGGTGGTGACGATTATGTCACCAAGCCATTTAACCCACTTGAAGTGATGGCACGGGTCAAGTCATTGTTGCGTCGGGCCTCCGATCACGTTACTGAGGAGAAACCAGATGTGTTAGATATCGGTTCTCTGACCATTAATAAGGATTCCCATGAAGTGAAGACCATCTCGGGTAAGCTAGTTAATCTGACTGCCCTGGAATTTGGTATTTTGTACTTACTGGCCAGCCATCCTAACCGGGTCTTTTCAGCCGATGAAATTTTCGAACGCGTTTGGCGACAGGAGTCAATCGTTTCAGCTAAAACGGTAATGGTTCACGTTTCACATTTACGCGATAAGATCGAAGAAGCTACTGGTGGCGAGAAGGTTATTCAAACGGTTTGGGGTGTCGGATATAAGATTGAAACACACTAGGGGAAATATGAATACAGATAGTAAAGGAATGAAACTCACAGCAAGGGAAAAAAGCGCGCTGATCATGGAAGGTATCGTGACCGTCGTGCTTTTGCTGTTACTTAATCTCTCGGTGATCGTCCTGTTAAATGAAATGATTCAGACGAACCCAGGGCTGCAAGACGGGATTTTTATCATTAAGCGCTCGATGATTATTGGACCAGGTCACTATCAACTTTGGAGCTGGGAGAATATTTTTATTGCGCTGATGCTGATTTTTGACGCTGGGGTAGTTTACTGGCGTTTGATTCGGCGTTATCGGCAGATGCAGTTACGCCACATTATTGACGAATTGCACTATATTGCTAACGGTCATTTTGACCATCGGATTCCCTTTACGATTAAGGGTGAAACGCAGCGGGTGGTCACTTCAGTCAACGCGCTGGTTGATTCTGTCATTGCCTCGATGACTGAAGAGCGCCGCATCGAAAAGTCTAAGGACGAGCTGATCACGAATGTCAGCCACGATTTGCGGACACCATTGACCTCAATTATTGGGTACTTAGGATTAGTGGAAGATCGACAGTATCACTCAGAAGAAGAGCTACTCAAATACACCAATACCGCGTTTAATAAAGCTAAGCAGATGAAGTCTTTGGTGGATGATCTGTTCGTCTACACGAAGATGCGACAAACGGATACACCGCTGTCAATCGCGAAGCTAGATATTGGTCAAATGCTGGAGCAGTTAGAAGCTAGCTTTGAGCTGGAAGCTGACGAAAAGGGTATGGCGATTAATATTGAGGTGCCTGATAAACCAGTGCATATCGAAGCGGATGGTGAAAAGCTGGGCCGAGTGTTTAACAACTTGATCACCAACGCTTTGAAGTATGGTGAGGGTGGTAAGCACATTAATTTACGGGCTGAACAACCGAATGATGAAGAAGTCGTTGTTAGCGTTGAAAACGATGGCACCAAGATTCCCGAAGCTGCATTAGCTCAAGTCTTTGAACGGTTCTATCGGGTAGAAGGCTCTCGTTCCAAAGCTACGGGTGGTACTGGATTAGGACTAGCCATTGCGCAAAGTATTGTTAACCGGCACGGTGGTTATATTTACGTGACTTCAAGTGACGAACTGACTCGGTTTATCATTCATTTACCAGTTAAAAACGGAACGCAATTAAAAGACGTTCGCGAAAAATAATTTTGTGGAGGCAGTCATGACCGTTAAATCTCCGAGAAATAGCCTGCATATCGGGCTATTTTTATGCATTTTCATCGCAACATTATTGTTTGGTGGCTTAACTGCAAAGGCAGCTAGCCCTCATCTACAAGTCAAGTCGGCCATCGCGGTTGATGCCCAAACTGGCCAAGTTTTGTATCAGCAAAATGATCAGCAAAAATTACCAATTGCGTCCATGACCAAATTATTGTCGACGTATATTGTTCTCAATGAAATTAAAGCTGGCAAATTGCACTGGGATCAGCAAGTGGCTGTTAGTCCGGAAATTGCTAAAATGAGTCGTAATCCCGACCTGACTAACGTACCGTTGAGTGCAAACCGGAAGTACACTGTGCGTGAGCTGTATCAAGCCAGCCTGATTGCTTCAGCGAACGCGGCCGTTTCGGCATTAGGTAACGCCGTTTCAGGCAGCCCTCACCAGTTTGTGAACCGGATGCGATCAACTGCCAAACAGCTTCATTTAAACAGTGCACACCTTGTGACGGCTTCTGGCATCACTAATGGTCAAGCTGGTAAACTAGGTTATGCTTCAGTTTCAAAAAAAGATGAAAACACCATGTCTGCTGAGGATGTTGCCCGATTATCACAGATCATTTTAAAAACTTATCCTGAGGTTCTTCAGACCACCCGCTTGAGTACGGCGTGGTTTGATAAGGGTGGCAGTAGTCAGACACAGATGCACACCTGGAATCTGATGTTAAAGGGGCAGAGCCAGTATCAAGCTGACTTACCCGTTGATGGCTTGAAAACGGGGACGTCAACGGCTGCTGGCGGTAACTTTGTCGGGACTGTAAATCGTGAAGGTCACCGAATTATTACCGTTGTGATGCACGCTCAGAATAAGAAATCTGGCGATCCATCACGCTTTATTCAGACCCGCAAATTGATGAACTGGGTGTACGCCAGTTATCAGCCGGTCACCTTAAATGCCCAGACGTTTCAAATAGGCAATGTTAAAGTCCCGATGGGAAAAAGTTTGACGGCTGAAGCAACGGTAGCTAAGCCGGCTACCG
The DNA here is from genome assembly GCF_059704265.1 of Secundilactobacillus sp. MJ173. Classification (NCBI taxonomy): domain Bacteria; kingdom Bacillati; phylum Bacillota; class Bacilli; order Lactobacillales; family Lactobacillaceae; genus Secundilactobacillus; species Secundilactobacillus sp. MJ173. The sequence continues at coordinate 1,908 of NZ_BAAKGN010000074.1, read as the reverse complement.
TTTGGATTGGTAAGGATCAGTCACGAAAGCAACTTAAATACAGAGCTGCGCTTGCTGCAAATTATCGTGAGAAGGATGGACTGAAGGCACCGTTAGCCACTAATACGACTTTTGGCAAAGTGAAAATCACGTTAGGTGGACAATCGATTTCACAAATTGGTCAGTCTGGCACTTTATCTTTACCGATTAAAACACTTAATGATATAAAACGGGCAAATTGGGTAGTTCGTACTTGGCGTGATTTTTTAGCATTGTTCTAACTTTCAATTGCTTATAAAAAGTATTAGCGAACTTTATCAAGGATAAGAGTTTTTATTGTTCGTTTATTGAACCAACGACAGAAAAATGTAAGTCGGATTTATTGTTTTTTTGTCCAGCTAACTTGTGAAAACACCGTAGGAAAACGGAATGAAACATGGTAAAATGTGCTTGTATTGTGTAATTGTCGATTTATGGAGCGGATGCACAACTTTGATAAGAGCGATTTACCATGAGTCATTCTCTTGTGTCAAACGTGCTCCAGCAGACAGGAAGCTAACCTTTAGATGCTGCTCCCTAATCTTCTGCTTCGCCACTCTACCTTTTATGGAGGCATCATCCTTGACAAAACAAGTGCCAAACCCTAATGAGCCCAAATGGCGTTCAACACTCAATGTTGCTATGCCATTGAACTTAAGTTATATTCCAATCGGATTAGCTTGTGGCGTGCTATTGCACGCTGCCGGTTTTAATACGATTTTAACCGGGCTTGTGTCAATTTTTATTTTTTCAGGCGGTGCGCAATTTATGATTGCGTCCATGCTGACGATTAACGCACCACTGCTGTCCATCGTCTTAATGCTGTTCTTCCTGGAACTGCGTTATGCGTTGCTTGGCTCAAGTCTGTCCAAATATCTGGTGGGAACGTCAGAACGATTTAAATTTATTTTCGCGGTTTCGATGAACGATGAAAACTACGCGGTGAACTATTTAAAATTTGCCACTGATAAAAAGTGGACACCTCGCGAAGCGTTAATGGTTGAACACTATTCCTTACTGTTTTGGACCATCAGTAACATCATCGGTAGTTTAGTTGGAAGTGCCTTAAAGATTGATTTAACGGTGGTTCATTTTGCGCTTACAGCGTTGTTCCTCTACATGATCATCATGCAGGTTAAGAATCGGCTGACGATTTTCATCGGTCTGATCGCAGCGGTATTGGCAGTGTTCTTCCTTGTACTGACAAAGAGTACGTTAGGATTAGTTATTTCGACGTTGATTTCATCATTTATTGGATTTGCCTTGGAGCATTATTTACGCAACAAGAAGCCCGGCAGTCATTTCCTATATAAAGTTAGGAGCCCAGCCAGTAAAGAAGCAGCAGTCGAAGAAGAGTCGGACGAGAATTAGTTAAGTAGGGGACAGATATGGCAGCAGTAAATCACTGGAATACAGCGCAACATCTCTTATTAGTTATCTTAGGGTTCTTCGTGGCCTTTGCACCACGTTACATTCCAATCAAGATTTTTACGCAACGTAAGATTCCGGAATGGTTCAACGAATGGATGAAGTTCATACCAGTCTCACTGTTTACAGCACTGGTCGTGAAGGACGTTTTTGTGAGTCCGACTTATCAATTTGACATCATTCACCATATACCGGAAATTATTGCTTCAGTTATTGTTGGATTGATTGCGTACTTCACGCGTTCAATGGCACTTTCTGTGGTGGTGGGACTTGTCAGTGTATTCTTACTGGCGGTTGTGTTATAAGTTAGTTTAAAATTTGAATATTTATGGGCTTTTAAGCCTGTTTGAATAGTAAAGCAGCGTAATCTCGATGAGGTTGCGCTGTTTTTTGGTTGATTTTACATAGCCGAACTGGGCTCCACTAGGCAGAGACTTGCACGTAAGTCCCTTCCGTCACAAA
>NZ_BAAKGN010000073.1:0-207 GCF_059704265.1 Secundilactobacillus sp. MJ173 | reverse complement strand
AATATAACGCTTTATTGGGCCTATAGCTCAGCTGGTTAGAGCGCACGCCTGATAAGCGTGAGGTCGATGGTTCGAGTCCATTTAGGCCCACTCAACAAACTTTGTTTGTTATGGGGAATTAGCTCAGATGGGAGAGCACCTGCTTTGCAAGCAGGGGGTCAGCGGTTCGATCCCGCTATTCTCCATTGATTCCGTAAGGGAATCAAA
>NZ_BAAKGN010000072.1:0-93155 GCF_059704265.1 Secundilactobacillus sp. MJ173 | reverse complement strand
ATCGACCGGGCGAAAAGAGTTACATTCAAACGGTTCGTGGTACTGGGTACGTGATGCGTTCATGAGTGAAACAGACACCACAAATATCGAAAATGAACCGATTTTAAAAAAGCATCATCGATTGTCGATGAAGTGGAAGTGGGCGCTGGGTAGTGCAACCGGCGTTTTTGTTATCTTTGTCGTTTTTTCGGTTTTGATGTTTCAAGGCCTATCAGGGGTGTTACTTCAACAGGAGCGAACGCACGTCAGTAGCACGCTAGACACGGTTATAAGTCGGGTCGATAACCTTCAAGGCCATTTTACGGCTGCTTCCGTAAGCAATGCGTTGCAGCCTAATCTCAATCAGCCTAGTGGCTCGGTTTCTGATCAGGCCAATATATACCAGAATTCTGTTATCACAGATTTATCCCGGGATAGTACGGGTGTTTCTGTTTATAATGCCAAGAAAAAGGAAATTTTTAATTCCCGTAATCAGCACGTTGATAACACTCGGCTATCTAAAAAACGTGAAATGAAAATGGAAAAAACGCGTCACTTTGACGGGCTGATTGGCCGAGCACCAATCTACAGTCAAAGCGATCATAAACTACTAGGTTACGTGCAAGTCGCCAATGCCATGACAGAGTATAAAGCTGCTCGTCATCGGTTTTCTTTGATTCTGCTTGTGCTGGTGATTTCGGTAGTGTTTGCAGCATCTGTTTTTAGTTATTTCTTAGCTGACCTTTTGTTGAAGCCAATCATTGGTCTCAACCAGACGATGCAGGCAGTCCGCTCAGATCCTCAATCCGATGAACGGGTGCCTGAAACACGCCGGAATGATGAATTGTCTGATTTAAGTGAACTATTTAACGATATGTTGGATCAAATGCAACGTTATATTGATCAGCAACAGCAATTCGTTGGGGACGTTTCTCATGAATTAAGGACGCCTGTGGCCGTTATTCAGGGTCACATTGAAATGCTCCAGCGATGGGGCAAAGATGATCCTGAAGTGCTAAATGAATCCCTTTCAGCCGCAATGCAAGAAACTAAGCGAATGCAAAGTCTGGTCACCGAAATGCTGGATCTGACCCGAGCTGAGCAGATTCAAATCACGATGAACCACGAAACTTCTGATATTAAAGAAGTTGTAAACCAAGTTTTCAACGATTTTAAGATGATTCATCCGGACTTTACCTTTATTTTGGATGATGATGTTAAACGACATGCTTATTCCCAAATTTATCGAAATCATCTTGAACAAGTGTTGATCATTCTGCTGGATAATGCCGTTAAATACTCGGTTAAACGCAAGGAGATTCATTTATCCTTGTCATCCAGCGGACACGTTGCTCAAATCGCTGTTCAAGACTTTGGTGAGGGTCTTTCCGAAGAAAACCGTGAGCGCGTGTTTAATCGATTTTATCGGGTTGATAAGGCTCGTAGTCGTAATAAGGGTGGAAACGGTTTGGGACTGTCCATTGCCAAACGTTTAGTCGAGGCTTATCACGGTAAAATTAGTATTGAAAGTGCACTTGGCTACGGATCAATTTTTCAGATTGAATTACCGTTGATTTCAGAAGATATCAAGATTCAACTGGATCATGCAAAGGAAGAAGACGAAGAGGAGCGGACGGTTACTGATCCATTAGCAACTAACTTAGGCGCTAATCCGACTGATTCGTCAGCTATTCCAGGTGTTTATCGTGCTAGTGATCCATCTAGTGCGGAACAAACTAAACCGGATAACTCTGACTCGCAGGATGACGAGTCCAATTCAACACATTAACCAATCATACGAACTAACTGCTAAAGCAGGTTCCTTAATCAGGAGCCTGTTTTTTAGGTTCATTTAATTTAAGCCGTTTACAATCACATTTATGCAATAAACGCAGAAGATAGTCAGTAGCTATCGGCTAAACTGACTTCTAAAAGATGAAAACAGTTCGTATAGTAAGTGGGGTGAGTTACTTCTTGTTATGGATTTAAGCATAAGTCGAAAAAATCAATATTTAACGGAAGATTCAATGATTGGTACTGATGTCAGGACTGGTAAGCAACTTCCCAAAGTGGTGACGCATAAACGGCTGACTTGGTTAGATATTGCTAAAGGAATTGGGATTCTTGCAGTGATTTGTGGCCATAACACGCCGGACTACATTCTCAATGTCCAGGCTAATCGGTACTGGTATGACTTTATTTACTGGTGGCATATGCCGTTGTTCTTTTTAATTGGCGGTTTTTTCTTAAAGCCGATTAACTTCCTAGATATCAAAAAAGTGACTGTTTTCTTAAAAAAACGAGTGGCTCCTTTATTATCTAGTTATTTTCTGGCTGGACTACTTCTCATTGGTGCGTACATGCTGGTTCATAAAACATCTGTCACATACAGTTTGACCTACCTTTTAAAATTGTGTTATGGCGGTAAAACTTTAAGTGACTACACGACGGTATTTTGGTATCCAGAAACCTATCTATTGGGAGTAATTGGAACAACGTTTGTGATTAGCGTTGTTCGTTTAAGACCGGTACAACTCTTCATTGCGGGTAGTTTTGTCTACTGGTCGACCAGTTATACACAAGTAACTCATTTTAAAGCCTTTGGTGTAGTTACGGCACCTTGGGACATGGACGTTGCTGTCCTGGTCATGGCGTATATGCTGATTGGATACAACATCTTTTATTTTGGCAAACGTTACCTGACAAAATGGTATGTTTTTTTACCAGCGTTACTGACGGTCAGTTGGCTATTTTTTCAGTTGAAGAGTCAAAAACTGTCTTTCTCGCTGTTTATGCGTAGTCACCAAATTTATGGTGCTTATCAACATCTTTCAGTAAGTCACGCTGAGTTAGCACTAATGGTAGGAATCATTCCAGTGTTATGTTGTTTAGTGATTTTTGGGCTGAGTCAATTCATTGCTTATCCTTTAGAGGTCACTCAATCAGTGGTAAAACGTGCTTTATTCCCAGTGAGGTGGACTGCTCGAATTTTATCACTTGCGGGCAACCACACACTCATGATGATGTATCTGCATAAAATGATTTTGGATCTGCTCAGTATCAATCATGTGACTGATTCCTTTTGGTTACAAGTTTTCATTGCTGCGTCGATTCCATTGATCATTGGCATTTTCTTCAAACAATATCGACTATTTCAGACGGGTAAAGTCAGACATAGTCATTTAAGTGAAAGATTAGTCAAACAACCAGTTTAAAATTTCATTTGTCTGGTTTTTGATTATCAAAATTTGATTCTAAAATAACTTAACTGTTGATGCCAGCATACACAAAAATTTAGGATAGTGGTAATATATTTAATAAGCTATTCTCAGATCGGAGTGAAAAAAATGGCAACGATTATTTGCCCAAATTGTGGTGAATCGATCCCTGAAAGTTCTACTATCTGTCCAAATTGCGGTTACCACTTAACCCCGACCAAAGCAGAAAAGGCTTCACAAAAATCTTTGAAGTCAAAGGAGGAATTCCACGGGCAAGGCCACTTTGCCCATCTTAAACAAGTTGCGAAACAAGGATGGTTTATCTCACTGGCGGGTATTTTATGTTTCTGTGCCCTGTTTGTTGTGAGTTATCAATATCAGTTACATCAGCAGGAAGCACGCATTCAAAAAGAGTTGTCTCAGGCAATTAGAAGTTTAAGACATCAAGATCAGACTGCGACGACACAGGGGCATTCTAATCAGGAATCTTCAAAAAAAGCGCCCCAAGCTTCCAAACGACCTATTTTGTTGCTACATGGTTTTGGCGGATCGTACAATTCAGAGAGGTATCTTTCGGCCAGCCTAGTTCAAACACATTTGGCAAAACAGCAATTAATGGTTTATGTGGATCGGTCCAGTCGCATCCATCTTATCGGTAAGTATCGACCAAGTGTGGCTCACAGAGTTGTGATTCCGATTGTCATTAAGAATAATCATGCCGGTGAAATCTATTATAGTGCGATGCTGGCAAAAATTATGCCAAGACTTAATCATAAGTATCATATAAAAAGCTACGATGCAGTGGGGCATTCGATGGGGTCATATGCTTGGATCAATTATTTCGAAACCCACCCCAAACAAGTTGCACGGATTAAGCCACATCGGGTGGTCACAATTGCAGGACCGTTTAACGGTATTTTAAACCGTCATAAACCTGATCAGCCGATATTTGAGTCTAAGGTTGGTCGTTTGTGGGATGATCAAGTCGGTGAAAATGCTTTAGACAAGAATGGTCGTCCAAAAATCGAACGAGCAGAATTTAAACACCTTCTAAAATATAAACATCGTTTGCCGGCAGGTTTAAAAATTTTGAATATTTATGGCAATTTAGAAGATGGTACTGACAGTGACGGACTGGTGACAACGACTAGTGCCAGATCACTGGGCTATTTGGTTAAAACTAGTCATGTCAAAGTGGACTATCGAGAAAGCCAAGTTACTGGTCCGAAAGCGCAGCACAGCTTGTTACATTATAATAATTTAACGGTTAATCATTTAATCAAAGACTTCTTGTTATATCAATAATTTAACTACTCGACTGATACAAGGACAGCAGTATACATGGTGGTGAATAATTTTTTATTATGGATCCTACTTTAGATAGCAAACAGCACGTTTTTTCTTTAGCGCATCATCGAGATTCAAATCAAGTATCTGATCAGTTTCCTGTCAAAAAGAAGCGGAAACGAATTATCTGGTTAGACATTGCCAAAGGAATCGCTATGATTGCGGTAGTCTTTGGTCATAACATGCCAGATTATGTTCTGCATGTTAAAGAAAATCGCTACTGGTATGATTTTCTTTATTGGTGGCATATGCCACTGTTCTTTTTAATCGGCGGTTTTTTCTTAAAACCGATTAATTTAAGAGATATCCAAAAAGTCATCGCATTTTTGAAAAAGCGAGTCACACCTTTATTGAGCAGCTATTTTATCGCCGGTCTTTTACTGATTACTGGATATAAGTTTATTCATAATAAATCGATTACATATAGTTTGGTTTATGTCCTTAAGTTGTTTTACGGCGGTAAAACGCTAACCCATTACACCACTATTTTTTGGTACCCAGAAACCTATATTTTAGGGATCATCGGCACAACCGTGATTATTAGTGTTATCCGGTTTAAACCATTACAGCTTATTATTGCCGCATATTTTGTTTACTGGTCTACCAGTTACACGCAACTAACGAGCTTTAAAGCCTTTGGTGTTGTGACGGCACCCTGGGATATGGACGTTGCCGTGTTGGTGATGGCCTATATGCTGATTGGCTATAATATGTTTTACTTTGGGAAACATTATTTAACAAAATGGTACGTTTTTTTGCCGTCTTTAATCATCGTGGGCTGGCTGTTCATTCAGCTGAAGTCACTCAGACTGGCGTTTGGGCTTTTTATGCGTAGCCATCAATTTTCCGGCTATTATCAAGGCGTACCTTTCACTCATATTCAATTGGCTTTACTGGTGGGACTTGTCCCAATCTTCTGTAGTCTGACTGTGTTTGGTATTAGCCGGATCATTGCATACTCGTTGGGATTCACCCAGTTATTTGCAAAGATTGTGTCGTCACCCATTCGGTTAATGGCTAAAATCTTGTTTGCGACTGGCAATCACACCTTGGTTATTATGTACATGCACAAAATTGTTTTGGATATTTTAGATATCACTCAGGTTGTCAGTTCATTTTGGGTCCAGGCACTGGTAGCAACAGCTATTCCGTTACTGATAGGGATGGCCTTCAAACAATTTCAGCGTACTCAAGTGGGTGAACAACTGAAAGATAGGGTTCTTTCGCCAGTGGTTAAACCACAAGAAAACGATAAATTGTAAGCTTGATAATTGTTGTTAAATTTAAAGGCAGCAGCGAATTTTCCACACTTGAAAATTCGTTGCTGCCTTTAATGATCGCTTTAGACTCTTTCGATTCTCTTAATTTTCCACCTTTTGATTTCATTGGGGCTAAAAATTGCTTATAGTATTTGTAGATTCAATGACCTATTCGTAGATCGGAGTGACGAAAATGGCAACAATGATTTGTCCAAGCTGTGGCCACACGATTCCAACAGAGTCAACGTTCTGTCCGGACTGTGGCTTCAGGTTAACTGAAAATGAAATACATGGATCGTCGCGTTTAGCTCAAGATGAGGGGCCCCAATTGCATCGGCGTCAGCGAGCAATTGATTCTTGGCAACGACGTTTGATACCTAACGTACCCAATTTAAAACGGGTTGGTCAGTTCATTGTGAATAACGGCTGGTTCCTGCTGTTCGTTTACGTGGTCAGTTTATTATTCAATGAATGGCGGTGGGAGATTTTTAGTTTGTTTATCTTAACCAGCTACTTGTACCCGTTATTGACGGGTAAAGCTTCTTTCTGGCGTTCAAAAAATCATTCAGCACAGCAGAAGATGCCCGATGCACAGCAATCTAGTGAGCCAGAATCAACAACTGAGTCCCAACCCAAGCAAACTACGCAGCAGGATCAGTTTCGAAAATCAGCCAAACCAAGGCGTTTGCATTTTAAGTCTAATTTTGAATTTCAAACGGGCAGTATCCTAATTATTCCAAGTTTAATCGTTTATTTAGTGTCCAGGCAGATCATTAGCAAGCGTGGCATTCAAATTGACCAACTTTTTAACCAAACTAGTCTAGGGACCACTGCTGATTTCTATTTCATCAGTTTAGGCGTTTTAGGTATTGCGACTGCAATGATCCTTGGCGGTTTGGTCAAATCAATCATCCGCCATCCCTTTGGTGGACAAAAATTCAAACGGTGGGGTATTGGGACGGCTATACTGACCATTTTACTGGCTGTAGTCATGTATCAAGACGCCGTTAGTGCATCTTCAGCAGGAGCCATTGTGAGTGCAGTTGGTGCGTTTTTAATGCCGTTGTTACCCTGGTTGGCCGTGATTTTCTATGGCTTAGGTATCGTAAAAAATCTACTGACACCACAGAGAATGATTTAAGCCAAATAAAGCTATAATATCAGTGTATACTGGTAAAAATTTCATCTGCTTTCTTGACTGAAGGACAACTTAAAATTTACTTTTGTGCAATACGCTAATCTAGTCTAAACCTGTTCTACAACTCAGATTTCGGCCATGTAACGTAAACAAGCCACTCCGACAAAAAACGTCGAAATGGCTTGTTTACGTTACATGCTGGAAGCTACCAAGTTGTGGCACACTCTCTTAATGCACGTTTATTAATGGTGCCGTTGTTTACCTGCATTACGGTTTCGGTTACGATTATCCTGAGCAACAGTGCTTGGTTGAATCTTTGGTTTAGTACCAGTAGTTGCGGCAGTTTCTGTTGCGACTACCGGACTGGGTTTAACAACCTTAGGCGGATTCTTTTTCATCTCAGCTTCAATCTCACGACGAATTCTTGGCCGATATAAATTAATAATCAGTGTTTGAACACAGGCGAAGATTCCACCAATGAAGAAGTAGAGCCCTAAACCAGCAGACGTTGAGATCGTGAAGAACAGGATCATGACGGGACTAGCAATCATGGTCATCCGCATAGTCTTTTTCTGGTCAGCAGGCATACCAATCATTGAGAGGTAACCTTGCAGCAGATAGACTAAGAATGAAAGGATAGCCAGTAAAATTGAGGATTTCCCAAGCGGAATACCCATGAAAGTCGATGATGATAGTTCTGGTGAGTATTGGATAGCAGCGTACAGACCTGCAAAGATTGGCATTTGAATCAGCAAAGGCAGGCAGCCGATGCCACCAGTCATACTGATACCATTATTCCGGTACAGTGCCATCATTTCTTGCCCAGCGGCATTTTGTTCTTCAGTGGTGGTAGCCGCTTTTTGACGTTTTTGAATTTCGGTCATTTGCGGTTTGATAGCCGCAATCTTTTCTTGCTGAATCGTTGAACTACGTAATTGTTTCACCATCAGTGGTAACAGTACCATTCGAACGACCACGGTCACCACAATAATGGCCCAACCGTATGAATGGCCTAACATATTGGCTAACCACTCCATAATGTGTTGTCCTGGAACAGCAAGGTAATCATACACGATTCCGTATGGTTTACCGCTCTTGGTTCGTTGCACACAGCCGCTTAATAGTGGTAGCAGTGCAGCCACCACGAGACCTAACTGTAAAGGCTTTTTTGATTTCATTGACTATTACTCAAATCCCTTCTAAACAAATTCATGATTATAATATAGTAGCGAAGTTCTCTAAAGATGACAACAAGATAAATCTTACTTGATATGGAGGGGTTTTTCAATCAGTAATAGTAAATTTCTTAAAGTCTTCAACATTGGTAGGACTTACTTCCACGTTGTTGACTTTGGCATACGGTGTTGGTGAGCGCTTTAAGGCCTCGATAAAAGCGTTCAGACTGGTTTCATCAGCTTGTGCACGAACCGTTACTGATCCATCTGATTCGTTTTTGACCCAGCCGACGATGTGCATGCGGTTAGCTAAATGAGCAGTTGTCCAACGAAAGCCGACACCTTGGACCCGTCCGTAAATTGAAATTGTGACTGATTTCATCCTTATACCCCCTAATCGTGATACTATGTATAATAGTATCAAAAATCGGAAAGAAGAGGCAGTTCATGATCGAAGAAATTACATCAACTCAAAACGCAAAAGTTAAAAAATGGCAGCATTTAACCACTAAGAAGGGACATCAAAAATACAATCAATACTTGGTGGAAGGCTGGCATATCGTTGGCGATGCTATCACTGCTGAACAGCCAGTGGTTCAAATTATCGCAACTGCTGAACAGTTAAACCTTCATCAACATCAATTTCCAGCAAATGTCGAAACCTTTGAAATTACGGATGAGATTGCTAAAAAACTATCTGACACAGTCACGCCACAGGGGATTTTTGCCGTGCTCGATATTTTGGCTGCGGAACACGTTGAGCCTGAAACAGCAACTGGGGCATGGCTCTTGTTAGACCGTATTCAAGATCCTGGTAACATTGGCACGATGGTACGAACAGCGGATGCAGCCGGCTTTAGAGGTGTGGTGTTTGGTAACGGCACGTCTAGCCAATATACGCCAAAGGTTGTTCGCGCAATGCAGGGTAGTCAATTTCACATTCAAATTACCCATGGCAACCTTGAAGAATGGGTCAGTGCATTAGAAGCTAGAGACATTCCGGTTTATGGTTCTGCACTCGATGAAGAGGCTAAGGACTATCATACGGTAGTACCACAAGCAGAATTTGGGTTAATTTTAGGTAATGAAGGTCAGGGCATGTCCGAGAAACTGATGGCGCAAACGACCACCAACCTTTACATTCCAATCAAAGGCCAGGCTGAGTCCTTAAACGTTGCAGTCGCAGCTGGGATCCTAATGTTTAAATTAAACCAAAATTTGGCTTAAATCCGTGTCTTTAGTGTATTTTGCTTGCAATATAATGGTATATTAAGTATAGTGTATCCAGATAAACTTACTAAAAGTAAAGGAAGCGTTGTATGACACGAAATGATTGGCGCCAAGACTCGGAATACGTTGCTTTAGTGGCTGATTTGTTGGCTAAGCCAGAAGTTCAAAAGTTGGCTAATTATACCCAGCATCATCACTCCAATCGGTTAGATCATTCCATCTCCGTTTCTTACGATAGCTATTTAATTGCTAAAAAGCATCATTTGAACGTTCGTGCGACTGCACGGGCGGGCTTGCTCCACGATTTGTTTTACTATGATTGGCGAACAACCAAGTTTAACTTGGGTTCTCACGCCTTCATTCATCCACGAGTAGCTTTACGAAACGCAGAGAAATTAACAGAACTCAGTCCCATGGAAAAAGATATTATTCTTAAGCATATGTGGGGCGCAACAGCTGCATTACCAAAATACCGCGAAAGCGTTATTGTTAGTTTGGTGGATGATAAGGAAGCTGTTGTGGAATTTTTATCACCGACGAAAAAACGCGCTATGGCTTGGCGGAAACGTAATGTTGACCGTGTATTGAATTTATTAGACAAATAAGGTTGGATTAGATTAGGGGTGCTTATATGGATCAAGTCGTAGACAAGACCACAGACGCCATTGACTTCGAGTTATGTCCGAAGTTTGAATGGACGTTTTCAGTTTTAGGGAAAAAATGGAATGGCCTAATTATCGATGTTTTATTAAACCTAGGACCACAACGGTTTAAAGATATTGCCAATAAGGTTAGCAAATGCTCAGATCGAGTATTAGTTGAACGTCTGAAAGAGTTAGAAAGTGACGGTATCGTGATGCGGAAGACCTACTGTGACTCAGCATTGATTGAGTATGCATTAACAGAAAAAGGTCAAGATTTAGCAAACGTGATGCGGTCAATTCATGGTTGGTCGGAAAAATGGTGTGATAATCAAACCACACCAGAGGTTGACCAATGTCATCAACCGCTGTAAACTAGTGATTGTGTAAATTGAACAAATGCAATGACGAGAGATTAGTATTTCTGACGCAATCATAGAGAAGCGGGTGTTTGGTGGAAGCTTGCAGTTTGTTAAGAATGAATTCACTCTCTAAGCAGAGGTTGGGCGTTACTCAGGTAACAAAAAATCTTCCGGTTGATGACCGTTATCTAATTACCGAGTGTACTTTATTAAAGTAAACAAGGGTGGTACCGCGAAAGCTTCGTCCCTTTATATTAGGGGCGGAGCTTTTTTATTTTGTTAAGGAGGATCAGACATGACACTGAAAGACCAGCTGGATAAAATCCGGCAAGAACGGAAAGAAGATATCAAAGACGTAGTTGATCTCAAAAAATTAGACTCACTACGGGTAGAATTATTAGGTAAGAAAGGTCCGATTACGCAGGCTCTGCGGGGTATGCGTGATCTCCCTGCTGACGAACGGCCAAGTTTTGGTCAATTCGCTAACAGTGTTAGAGATGAACTGCAAAGTGCCATTGAGACTCGCCGAGATGAATTAAAGCAAGAAATGCTGAATCGACAGCTCGAACACGAAAAAATCGACGTTACGCTGCCAGGAAAGCCGGTTGCTCAAGGCCAACCCCACGTGATTCAACAGATTATTGATCAGATTGAGGACGTGTTCATTGGTATGGGCTATCAAGTTCTATCTGGTCCTGAAGTTGAAGAAGATAAATATAACTTTGAAATGATGAACTTGCCCAAAGATCACCCAGCGCGTGATATGCAAGATACGTTCTACATTACAAAAGAAATTCTCATGCGGACCCAAACTTCGCCAATGCAAGCCAGAACGCTAGAAAAGCACGATTTTAGTCAGGGACCTTTAAAGATGATCTCACCAGGTGTTGTTTATCGTCGCGATACTGATGACCCGACCCATTCACATCAATTCCATCAGGTAGAAGGTATTGTGATTGATAAGCATATCACCATGGCTGATTTGAAGGGGACGTTGGAGCTGATTGCTCACGAACTCTTTGGTGACCGGTTTGATATTCGTTTGCGGCCGAGTTATTTCCCATTTACTGAGCCATCAGTTGAAGCTGACATCACTTGTTTTAACTGTGGTGGTAAAGGTTGTGCCGTCTGCAAGTACACAGGCTGGATCGAAGTATTAGGTGCCGGCATGGTTCATCCAAACGTGCTTGAAATGGCTGGTGTGGACGCCGAAGTCTACGGTGGTTTTGCGTTTGGACTTGGCCCAGATCGGTTTGCAATGCTGAAATATGGTGTGGATGATATCAGAAACTTCTACTTAAACGATGTTCGTTTCCTCACCCAATTCTCAAAGAAAGGATAATCAGCCAAAATGAAAATCTCTTACAGTTGGTTACAAGAATATTTAGATCTCCAAGTATCACCTAAAGATTTAGCCGAAAAAATTGAACGTTCATCAGTTGAAGTTGACTCAGTGACCCAACCCAGTGATGGCTTAAAGAAAATCGTGGTTGGTAAAATCGTCTCTATGGAATTGCATCCAGATTCAGATCACTTGAAAGTTTGCAGTGTTGACATAGGAGAAGACGAACTGTCTCAGATTGTTTGTGGTGCGCCTAACGTTGCTGCAGATAAAAAAGTCATCGTTGCACTACCTGGCTCACGAATTGGCGACAATGTCAAAATCAAGCGTTCAAAGATGCGTGGCGTGGTATCTAACGGTATGATCTGTGCACTTGACGAAATTGGTTTTTCAAAGGATGTTATCCCTAAGGAATGGGCGGATGGCATTTACTTCTTGCCTGATGATGCTAAAGTTGGCGAATCCGTTTTTCCTTATCTAGGGATGGATGATTACCTGATTGATGTTGACGTGACACCAAACCGCGGAGATATGCTGAGTGTTTACGGTGTTGCTCGAGATTTGGGTGCGATTTATGCGCAGACCCCCAAGTTGAACCATCCAACAGTCGAAGAAGCAGCCACACCAGCTTCTGAAAAGGTTTCTCTCGACGTTGACAAAGATCTGGCACCCATTTATAAAATGCGTATCGTTGAAAATGTCAAAATCAAACCCAGTCCAGCATGGCTACAAATTAAATTGTGGAATGCCGGCATGCGGCCAATCAACAACGTGGTTGATGTAACTAACTATATCTTATTGAAGTATGGTCAACCATTGCACGCTTTTGATTACGGTAAAGTTTCGGGATCAACCATCAAAGCTCGCTATGCACAAAAGGGTGAAAAACTTACCACTTTGGATGAAGCAGAGCACGAACTAAACGAAAAAGACATTGTGATTGCGGATGACCAAAAGCCAATCGCGTTGGCAGGTGTCATGGGTGGTCTCAATTCCGAAATTGATGACCAAACGACGACGGTTGCTATCGAATCAGCCGTCTTCACACCAACCTTGATTCGGAAAACGGCACAACGTCAAAATCTTCACACCGATGCCTCACAGCACTTTGAACGTGGTGTTGACCGTGGTGGCGTTGAGGAAGCTGTTAACGCAGCAGCCCAAATGATGCACGAACTTGCTGATGGGGATGTCTTGAGCGGTATTGTTGTTGGCTCAAGCTATGATGTTAAAGATGCAGTGGTTAAGGTGACCTTGTCACGTGTGAACCACGTACTAGGTACTGATTTAACCCTTGATCAAGTTGCCGATATCTTCAAACGATTAGGATTTGGCGTTCAAGTGGACGGTGAAACTTATACCGTAAGTGTGCCTTCTACCCGTTGGGATATCCATATTCCTGCTGACTTACTGGAAGAAGTTGCTAGAATTTATGGCTATGACAAGATTCCAGCCACATTGCCAAGTGGTCCAACCACGGTTGGTGCATTAACTGACAAGCAGAAGTTGATTCGTGATTCACGTCGTGTTCTGGAAGCGTTAGGTCTTAACCAGGCGATTTCTTATGCATTGACAACTAAAGAAAAAGCAAATCAATTCATGATGCGCGAAAGTGCTGAAACAGCATTGAGCTGGCCAATGACTGCTGACCATACAACATTGCGGATGAATTTAATCAGCGGTTTGCTGGATGATGTGGCCTACAATAACGCTCGTCGCGTCAAAGATGTGGCACTGTACGAACAAGGTCGGGTTTTCTACAAGGATTCAGCCGATCAAGTACGGCCAAGTGAACACGAACACATTGCTGGGGCAGTCAGCGGTCAATTAGTTGTTGATCCACTGAAAAACGCCAAGCACAATGCCGTCGATTTCTATCAATTAAAAGGGATCGTTGAACAGTATTTAGCTAACTTAGCCATTAAGGGCGACGTTGAGTTTGTTGCAACGAATCGTTATCCGGAAATGCATCCTGGGCGGACGGCCGACATCACTATTCATGGTCATTACGTTGGTTTTATTGGTGAAGTTCACCCCACGATTGCTGAGACTTATAAGATCAACCAGACCTACGTGTTTGAACTAGATTTGGATGCCCTGATTGAGATGCCAAAGGATATGGATCAGTTTGAACCAATTTCTAAGTATCCGGTGATTACCCGTGACGTTGCTTTATTGGTTGATAAGTCGGTAACTAACGCTCAGGTACTCGCTCAAATCCAGAAAAAGGGTGGGGCTTACCTGAAATCGGTTGAACTGTTTGATATTTATGATGGTAAAAACTTACCAGGCGGCAAACAGTCTTTGGCTTATACGTTAACGTATCAAAATCCAAACGCAACGTTAACGGATGATGAAGTTAACCAAGCCTTTGAAAAGGTTCAAAAGACACTGACCAGCGAACTGGGAGCACAAATCAGATAGTTGACTCAGTCCTGATTCAAAAAGCGCTAGAACTTGCCTAGAAAGGTGTTCTAACGTTTTTTGCTGTAAGCCAACCTTAAATCAGAGTATTTCAAAATTCTTAAGTTCCCCATTTTTTTACTGCATTGACACTTAAAATCTTGTATAATGGGGCAGATATTGAAAAATGGAACGGAGGAAATGCTTTGGATAACGACAAACAGCCCGCTTCCAAACGGCCGGGGAAGAAAAAAATGTCGACCGGACAAAAAATCATTGCCGGAGTCGTCAGTGTTTTAGCGGTATTACTAATAATAAGTGGCGTCGTTTTCTATAATTACTTCCAGTCGGCACTAAAGCCACTGGATCCTAAGAGTCAGGAAGTTGTTCAGGTTGATATCCCGATGGGGGCTTCTAGTAAACAGATTGGGTCGATTTTACAAGACAAGAGGATTGTTAAAAGTGGTTCGGTTTTTAACTACTACGTAAAATCGCATAACTACTCTGACTTTAGAGCTGGCTATTACCAACTAAATGCTTCTATGACGTTGAACCAAGTTGCTAAACGCTTGCAGCAGGGCGGAACTAGTGAACCGATTCAAAGCACAAAGGGAAAAGTGCTTGTCACTGAGGGTGCAGGAATCGCGGATATTGCGGATAAGATTGCTTCCACAACTGATTTTAGTAAAGCAGAGTTTTTGAGTCTCATGAAGGATCAAGCTTACATGAAGACCTTGGAGAAACAGTATCCAGCACTGCTGTCGTCGTCCATGGCAGCTAAAAATGTTCGTTACCACCTTGAAGGGTATCTCTATCCTGCAACTTATATTGTGAATAAAAAAATGTCGTTAAAATCGTTAGTTAATCAAATGGTGGCACACACCAATGAAGAATTGACACCGTACTACAAAAAAATCAAAAAAGAAAAGTTATCTGTTCAACAAGTCTTGACACTTGCTTCACTAGTTGAACGCGAAGGTGTTAGTCAGTCTTATCGGCGTCAAATTTCTGGTGTCTTTTTCAATCGAATCGATCAGGGGATGCCACTTCAGTCTGACGTAGCGGTAGAATATGCGATTGGTCATCATAAACAGCATCTTTCTACTAAAGATCTTCAATCTAACTCACCTTATAACCTTTACAAGTTTGCTGGATATGGTCCAGGACCGTTTAACAACCCAAGTATGTCAGCAATTCAGGCGGTGTTAAATCCATCTGACCGATCCAAAGGTTACCTTTATTTTGTCGCTAATACAAAGACGGGTAAGATTTACTTTTCAAAAACGCTGTCCCAGCATAATAAGCGGGTGGCATCACTGTCCAAAGTTAATAATTAGTTATTTTATATTGAAGGGATCAACTAAAACATGTCAGTACAACAGTCAAGACCAGTCATTATCGGTGTTACCGGTGGTTCTAGCAGTGGAAAAACCACTGTCAGCCGCGCAATTTACGACCAGTTACAAAACGAATCAATTATGATATTGCAGCAAGATGCTTACTATAATGATCAAGCCAATATGCCCATGGCTGAACGAAAAGCTGTGAATTATGACCATCCGTTGGCCTTTGACACGGACCTATTGATTGAACAGTTAAAACAGTTACGCGATAATCATGCTATCGAAAAGCCAGTGTACGACTACACGCAGTACACGCGTAGTGCACAAACCATTCACCAAGAACCCAAAGACGTTATTATTCTGGAAGGTATTTTGATTTTGGACGATGAACGGTTACGTGATTTAATGGACATTAAAGTGTTTGTTGATACGGATGATGATATCCGAATCATTCGTCGAATCGAACGTGATATTAAGGAACGTCAGCGCGATTTAGACGGAATTATTAAGCAATATCTGACCACTGTTAAACCAATGTATCATCAATTTGTTGAACCCACTAAACGGTACGCAGACTTGATCGTACCAGAAGGTGGCGAAAACCAAGTGGCCATTGACGTACTGACTACTAAGATTCGCTCGATTTTGATGCAAAAGAAAAACGGCCGCCCCAATATTTAGTGATTATATTCAAATTTAAGACTTGCGTGAAAGACTGTCACATGCTATTGTAAGCGACGGTAAACTATAAAAATGTAATGAGGTGCTATTTTGGCTGAACAAAAATCGTATCCAATGACTGCCGATGGTAAAGTCAAGTTGGAAAATGAATTAGAAGATTTAAAGATGAACAAACGTCCGGAAGTAATCAACCGGATTCAAATTGCACGTAGTTTCGGTGACCTTTCAGAAAACTCTGAATACGAATCCGCTAAGGACGAACAAAGTATGCTTGAAAGCCGGATCAAGACGATTGAACATATGTTGCAATACGCTGATGTGGTCGATAATAATAATACTGCTAAAGATGAAGTGACTGTTGGCAAGAAAGTCACTTTCAAAGAATTGCCGGATGAAGAACCCGAATCATACACCATCGTTGGTGCTGCTGAGGCTGATCCAATGGCGGGTAAGATTTCTAATGACTCTCCAATTGCAAAAGCTTTGTTGGGTCACAAGGTTGATCAGGAAATAACCATTGCGATTCCTGCAGGCGACATGAAAGTAAAAATCTTAAAAGTTGAAAGTGCTTCATAATTTCACAAACTTTTAAAAGAACGTCTTAAAGAGCTATTCCACTTAGGAATAGCTCTTTTGTTAATCTCACGCGATTTATTTCCGTTCACTTCATGACGGCAAGGACAAAGGCTTGCACTTTTGTGAAATCTAGGGTATAAATGAATTGAATGAAAGCGCAAACAATTTGTTGCAAATGAAGGAGACACGCATCATGAAAATGATTATTACTGATCAGGCAAGCAAATGGTTTCATAACGAAATGGGCTTATCGGATGGCCGTGGTATCCGGTTTTATGGTAAAGTTTACGGCAGTACACCTGTGCATGAAGGTTTTTCTTTAGCCATGACGCCGGATGATCATCCCGAAGAACCATATGCCATTACTAAAAAAGATGGTGTTAATTATTTTGTTCAAGAAGATGACCGCTGGTTTTTTAAGGGGTATGATCTCATTATCGATTACGACCCAAGCGTTGATGGTCCGAAGTACAATTACGTTGAAAATAGTGAGTTGCAATAGAATAGTTATATGGACAAAAATAAGGATAGCTGAGTTATCGTGATGATAATTCAGCTATCCTTATTTTGGGTTTTATTTAGTTATTTCGTCGCTGTTTGTAAATCGTGAAACAACAGATACCAAGACTGATCAAGGTGATGATCAAGCCGGTGTTCAGCATTGGTGGCCAGTATTTAAAATGAATGATGTGATGGCCACGCTGTAATTTTAAAGCAGTGAAGATGCCAGCTACTTTAAGTGGTTTAACAGTCTTGCCATCAACTGTGACATGCCAGCCTTTGCTGTAAGGAATGGTGTTCATTAGCGTGGCATTTTTTGGTTTAACGTTAATTGAACCGGTTAAGCTGCTTTGACTGTGCTGGGTGATGTTCAGTGGACTAGACGCCAGCTTCTTCTGGCCAGTAATGAATTGCGGATTGTTAAATTGATAAAGAGTAAAGTTTTGCAACCACAAGGTCGACTTCTTTAATGTGAGCTGTAACTTAACTGGCTTACCTTTTTGATGATCAGCAATGTTGACCACGATCGTGTTGCGGAAGGTAGGGTATTGCGCCAGCGGATGATTGTTTAAGTTAATTGAGACATTATCATCGTTTAGATTTGACCCTAACGTCAGGTAGTAGGCATTATTAGTCTTAGGTGTGAAATTAAAGGTGATGACACCGGGTTTGACCAAATTGTTTTTTTGCAAAATAGCACCAGTTAACTTGGTTTGCTGTTTCACATTTTGGAAAATAACATGATCGAAATTTTGAGCACTAAATAGATGCTCGTCTTGAGGATTCCCAGTTAAACTGGCCCACAGATTGGCCTGGTATTGGGTTGGATCCTTTGTTGTGTTATCTAAAGTCTGGATTTTGTTACTAGCAAGAAAGCCGATCGGTAAAGCATAGGGATTTTGATACGTTGAAATTAAACCATCCTTATGAATACGCTGATAATCGGTTAGGTCAGCACGGGTAGAAACAGGATTGACGATGTTGGTGCTTAAGGTACCTGAATTGGTCTGTCGATCAATCACATATTTCATGTTAAATAATGAATCGCTCAAAAGGGTGCCGTTGGTGTAAGTGACAAAACCGTCACCATCCGGGTTACCCATGGCGCCCATGAAGGTGGGCATGTCTTTTTCCAGAGTTGAAGAAAAGACGGAACCACCATTGAACTGTCCAGACAGCGGGTCGTTTTTGGTTCGCATAAAAGTTGGCGTCATTCGGTACCAGCCACCATCATGATTGGTGACTTTGGCCGATTGTGTAGATAAGACCTGCTGATAATTCTGAAATTCAGGTTTAGTGACATAACTGATCCGATTCAAACTGACGGCAGCGCTACTAGTCATTTCAATGATGGCAAATAGGACGAATGCCGTTTGATAAAACCAAGGTTGCTTATTGGGTAATGCGATTAAGCAGAATGCTGCAACTAGCAGTAGAGTACCAATCAGCACCTGATTTTGGTTCAAGAAAGTAAAGTGGGTCACGTTGGTCCAGACGTATAGGATGGTCCCAGTACACAGAAGAATCGGGACAACGAGCTGTTTGAAGGTTGGCGTAAACTCGGACTGAAGTGCATTAGCGGCCAACCAAATGAGCCAAAAACTGACAACAAACGAGAAACGATAAGGATACCAAATTGGAAATTGCATGCCGTGCCATAGCAGGTCTAATGGTTCAAAGCACAGGGATAAGGCTAAAATAGCTGTTACTGCTAAAGCTAACCATTTTGTTCGGCGCGAACGATTGTTTTGCAGGAAGTAGAAAATGGCTCCCAAAACCATGATGCTACCGATAAATAAATTTGGCGTTCCCTTGGGCATCTGGTTAAAATTAAAACTACCCAAAAAGAACTTTGCTAACATTTTAGGTGGAAAGTATTCAAATTTTGCTGACCAGTCTGTTTGGGTATACTGGTTTTTACTGATTCCTAAAGAGTACCAGGTCGGCAATATTGTCACAGCTGAGATGCCTGCAGCCAGTACCGATCCACCAATAAAACGGAACAAAGTAGCGCGAATGGTCTTGCCTGAATGAGTTTGTGACAGCCAGTACCAAAGGAAAAATAATCCAGCAAATAGGCAAACCATATAAGCCATGTAATAATTAATGATGATCAGTGCCGCTAACCAGCCAACATAGGTTCTGATTTTACCTGTATCAACAAGTTGGATGATGCCCCAGACAATTAACGGCAAAATAATGACGGCATCCAGCCACATTAGGTTAAGCTGATTAGCAATCATCCAGCCCATTAAGGCATAGCTGGTTGAGAAGGCCAAAACAGGCAAATGGTTTTGAACTTTGGTTTTCATTAACAGCCAGGCAAAACTTAATCCGGCAGCACCATATTTAAGCACCGTAATCCAAAAGATGGCAGCTGGCAGTGATTTGTCGGGAAATAAGAGTAGGATCAAATTGAACGGACTCATTAGGTAATAAGTCCAAACCCCAAACATTTCACCGCCTAGCGCTTTTTGAAAGGTGTAGAAAAAGCCGCTGGGATGACTGAGTAAAGTGTGGCGGAAGTAAGCGAAAAAATCCACGTATTGCTGTCCAAGATCAACTGTCAGTAACGTGGAGTTACCGAAGGGTCCCATTCCGCGATAGCAAAAGTAAGCGGCCATGACAGTAGCTGGGATGATGAAACTCAACATTAATAGTGATTGTTTTTCGTGATGACGCACCCATTGAACAAATAATTTCAAAAATAAAAACCTCCGATTACCTCGTGAAATAATCATTCATTTACGAGGATGATTCTAAGTATTGATATATCATGGTAACAGTTCGCTAATCAAGAAACGCGTTTTTGATTAAATATCAGTCACCTTGGCCTCTGGTCACGTTAAGAAGTGCAGTCAGCATGTAGTTAATTATACCGTATGTTGATTGACAAACAATGCAAACCAAGCGCAATTAATCAGGTCTTAAAAAGAATGAGTTTATTGCGCAGATTCAAAATCATAAAAAGTTTTAAAACCGTTCAGTGTTAATGGTTTCACTATTGAAATTCTGGTAGAATAATGAAGTTAGATAAGGAGCGTTTAGGACATTGAAAAATTTCTTTAGTCGAGTTACTCAGCACCGAACGTCTCGCAGTAAGACTTCAACTACAGCTCAAATTCCATTTCGAATGAATTTTTTATTCATTATTGTAGGGCTCTTATTTGCGGCGTTAATTGCACAATTAGCATATTTACAGATTCTCCACGGCACTCAGCTTAAAGCTGAAGTCAGCCGAACGGATAGTACTGTAGAAACAAACAACGTTCAGCGGGGGATGATTTTTGATTCTACTGGTCGTGTTTTGGTTGGTAATAAAACCCATCAAGCAATTAGTTATACTAAAGGAGTCAATGTTATGGCTCCCGATATGTATCGGATCGCTAATCGTTTAGGGAAATACCTAACTGTGCCAACTGGATCATTGACTCGACGGAATCGGGCTGATTATTTCTTAGCTTCCTCAAAAAGAGCAAAGCAGGTCCAGGCAAACATTCCCGGGATCAAAAATGTGGCGCAGTCGGATGCCTATGATAAGGAACTTCAATATCTGTATGCGCATCCTGCTGATTTTCAGTTGACCAAGCAGCAGAAGAATGATGCCATGATTTACGCACGGATGAGCGGGGCATACTCGTTATCAACAACCTATATTAAGGAAACGGGTGTTACCAGTAAGGAGCTGGCTGAGGTCGGTGAACATCTGGGAGAAATGCCGGGTGTAAAAGTCGGTACCAGCTGGACCCGTGATTATCCTTACGGGAGTTCACTGAAGAGTATCTTAGGTACGGTTTCTTCAGAGAAAATTGGATTACCAGATAATAAGGTTAACCAGTACTTAGCTCAAGGTTACTCGAGAAACGACTCAGTTGGTCAATCTTACCTTGAAGAGCAATATGAACCCGTTTTGAGAGGGAGTAAATCCCAGACTGACGTGGAGGTTTCCGGGACTAAGATCATGAAGGAAGTTAAGCGTTATGGCGGTCAAAAAGGTGATAATCTGCAACTGACCATTAATGCTGGCTTCCAAAAGAAATTGCAGTCATTAGTTCGGCAAGCTGAAAGTGGTGCTGGTGGCGTTTCAACGGGGACTTATGCCGTTGTGATGAATCCTAATAATGGGAGTATCATCGGTATGGCAGGTGTTGACCGTGATCCAAGTACGCAAAAAATTACTAACAACGCGTTAGGCGCCATCAATAACTCCATCACGATGGGGTCGGTGGTTAAGGGTGCCATGGTCTCAGGCGCTTTGATGGACGGGGTCATAACACCAACTAACAATACTTTGGTTGATATGCCAATCACCGTTGGGGGAACTAAGAAGGCATCATGGTTCAACAAAAACGGTGGTCAAAATATGGCTGTTAATGCTTCTACTGCCCTGGAAGTTTCTTCTAACTCATATATGATGCAGTTAGCAATGAAGGAAGCCGGGTTTAAGTATTCTGAAGGTGCAGCCTTGACCATGAATTCAAGCATTTTCAGTAAAATGCGCGGCTACTTTAACCAATTTGGACTCGGCATTAAAACTGGGATCGATTTACCGGGTGAAACAACTGGTATCCAAGGTTCAAGTTCTAAGGCTCATATTGGTAATGCATTGGATGAGGCCTTTGGTAACTACGATGCGTATACAACGATTCAAGTTGCTCAGTACATGTCGACCATTGCCAACGGTGGGTATCGTATTCAGCCGCATATTTTATCTGCTATTCGTGGAACTAACAAAAATGGCGGTTTAGGAGCAGTTAAAGATTCAGTTACGCCAACGGTTCTTAATCACATCGACATGACGCCTGCTCAACGTAAATTGGTCACTGAAGGACTTTATGACGTTGTTCACGGGACGAATACTTGGAAGACCGGTGGTGAACTGGATACGATCAAGCCAGAAATTTCAGCCAAAACTGGGACGGCACAAACCTTCTATAAGGGGACTGAAACGGTTACCTTAAGTTTGGCTTCTTATGCACCTTCGACCCATCCACAGGTGGTGGTTGCACTAGCAATGCCAAACCTGGATTACAACGCTGAAGATAATAACATGAAGCTGGCTAAGGCAATTTATCAGGCTTACTGGAGTTCTGTTCAGTCGACATCGACTTTGAAGTCTGGTAGTACGACGACCAACACTGCTACAGCAGGAAACTAGGTTTCTGTTAGTTTGAATTTAGCCTGTAAAGTAAATTTACTTAACAAATATAACATTTAGACTGGTAATTACTTTGAATAAATGATAAAATACTACGAGTTAAGGCTATTTGCCAAATCATAAAAACGTAGGGAGGTCACAAGCCATGCGCGTACACATTACATTAGAATGTACCGAATGTCACGAACAAAACTACTTATCAAGTAAAAACCGTCGTAACAATCCTGACCGGGTAGAGCTTAAGAAATATTGCCCACGTCAACACAAGGTGACGTTACACAAAGAAACAAAATAAAGGCATAGGCGATGAGCCTGCGCCTTTTTTATTTAAGACAGGAGGAACGACCAGATGGCAACAAAAAAAGCAGTTCGTGAAGAGATTATTGCAGCATTAAGCGCTATGCCTGATGATGTCCGTCATTTTCAAGCTGGAACGTTATATGAACGATTATTTGAATCCGAAGAGTGGAATCACAGTCAAACAGTTGCAATTACGCTGTCAACGGGTTTTGAGCTGGATACGCAACCCATCATTGAGGCCGCTAAGCAAGCTCGTAAAGAGGTCGTGATTCCGAAAACGTTTAATACTGATCGTAGCATGATTTTTTTACCGTTGACTGACGAAACGGTGATGAAAGAATCCAACTTTGGTATTATGGAGCCAGAAAATGGCACTGCAGTACCGAAAGATCAAATTGACTTAATTGTTGTTCCTGGCCTAGGTTTCACTAAAAAGGGAGCACGTCTTGGTTTTGGCGGTGGTTATTATGACCGCTTTTTAGCCGATTACCAAGGACGAACCGTTACCCTTGCATTTGAAGCTCAAA
This sequence comes from Secundilactobacillus sp. MJ173, assembly GCF_059704265.1. NCBI lineage: Bacteria > Bacillati > Bacillota > Bacilli > Lactobacillales > Lactobacillaceae > Secundilactobacillus > Secundilactobacillus sp. MJ173. Next base: position 69,975 of record NZ_BAAKGN010000072.1, on the reverse strand, counting down.
TGTTTAAAGAACCAACTTGGCAAGTCGTCGATACTGACGTACTTGTCCAACATGTAATCACGAGCCACTAAGGGGGCAAATAATGCAGCAACAACTCAAACGCTGGTTAGCTGGACCATACATCACTATTAGTTTAATCGTTGTAATGTTTCTGGTGTACGGTGCCATGACGTTGGCTGGTGGCAGTCAAAATGCTCAGGTACTGGTTAATTTTGGTGCTAAATATAATCCCTTGATTCTTGCAGGGCAGTGGTGGCGGTTCATCACGCCCGTTTTCCTGCACATGGGGTTTGAGCATATTTTGTTTAACATGGTGACGCTGTATTTTATTGGCATTCAAATTGAGGCTATTTTTGGACACTGGCGCTATTTGGCAATTTTCTTACTATCCGGAATCGGTGGTAATTTAGCTAGTTTTGCCTTTAATCCGAATTCAATTTCTGCCGGTGCTAGTACCGCCATTTTTGGTTTGTTTGGCGCTTTTCTGATGTTAGGGGAGTCCTTTTGGGAGAATCCCTACATCCGCCAGATGACAAAGACGTTTGTCCTGTTCATCGTGCTTAATTTAGCCTTTGGTCTATTCAGCCCTGGCACGGATCTTCAGGGACATATTGGTGGTTTAGTCATTGGTTTTTTGGCAGGCTATATTGTTGGTGTGCCGAAGCTTGGGAAAATTAGTAACGTTAAAAGAATTTTAGCTGTAATCGTTGCCATTCTTATCATGATTGGGCTATACTATTCCGGTATAACGTTGTAAAATAATAAAGTAGTTGTGTGAAATTTCGGAGGATGTCGAAATGAAAACGCTCTATGATGTACAACAGTTGTTAAAACAATTTGGTATATACGTATATGTAGGTAAGCGCTTGTGGGATATTGAAGTCATGGCGTTGGAATTGGATCATCTCCATGATGCTAATGTGATTGATCATAAAACGTTTGCGCATGCTAAGTTGGTTTTGACACACGAGCACCGTCTCGAAGAAACGCGTGAGAACACGAAATAAGTCTGGAGGACACAAGTTCATGGCAAAGAGTTTGATTGGTATTGATTTAGGTGGTACAACCACTAAGATTGCATTCGTCACTCAAGAGGGCGATATCTTACAAAAATGGAGTATTCCAACTGATGTAAGCGAAAACGGTAAGCATATTGTTCCAAATATTATTGCTTCTCTTAAGAAGACAATGACGGACTCTGGCTATACCAAGGATCAGTTTATGGGTATCGGAATGGGAACACCTGGTGCTGTTGATATTGAAAACGGTACTGTCATTGGTGCCTACAACTTAAATTGGACAACCACACAACGTGTGCGTGATCAGATTCAAGAAGGTGTGGGTTTGCAACTCGTTTTGGAAAACGATGCAAACGTCGCTGCTCTTGGTGAATTTTGGAAGGGTGCCGGTGAAAAGGATTCTGACGTGATTTTCGTCACACTTGGTACTGGTGTTGGTGGCGGTGTGATTGCCGGTGGCCAATTATTACATGGTATTAATGGTGGTGCCGGTGAACTCGGTCATATTACAGTTCAACCTAACGGCTATCTATGTACTTGTGGCAAGCGCGGCTGTCTTGAACAATATTCTTCAGCAACTGGCATTGTGCACGTTGCTAAAGATATGGCAGCTGAATTTACCGGTAAGTCACGTTTGAAGGAACTTTTCGATAACAACGAAGAAGTTACTTCAAAGATGGTTGTTTACTTGGCTGACAACGGTGATATTTTGGCAAGCCGAATTGTTGACCGGGTGTCATTCTACCTTGGTTTGGCATTAGCCAACTGTGCTAATATTTTGAACCCAGCTAACATTATTATTGGTGGTGGCGTTTCAGCAGCTGGTAATACATTATTATCACCAACCACACGTTACTTCCAAGAAAACACATTCCCTGCTGTTCGCGATTCAACTCGGATCAAACTTGCTCAGCTTGGTAATGATGCTGGTGCTATTGGTGCTTCATCATTAGCACTTCGGTTTGAAAACGCAGGCGCATAATTAGTTTGGAAGGACGAGACAGATGGTTATTGCAGCAATTTCAACATCGCAACTTTATACGATAATTCTGGTCATTTTACTGATTGCTTATTTGCTTTGGTATCTTTATGGTATCTATCAACGTAATCAGGCGGCATCTCTAATTGACGAAGAAACCTTTAGAGAAGGTATGCGTAAGGCACAAGTCATTGATGTTAGGGAGAAAAAGGACTTTGACGCGGGTCATATTCTTGGCGCCCGTAATATTCCTTATTCGACCATGCGTGCTTACTATCAGGGAATTCGTAAAGATTTGCCTGTGTACCTGTATGATCAGGGTAAGGCAATGAGTTCTCGTGCCGCAGTTTTACTTAAAAAGCACGGTTATCAAGACATTTATATTTTAAAAACTGGTTATGCTCGTTGGGATGGAAAAACTAAAAAATCTTAATGGGTGCTATTGACCATTGTGTCATGCGGATGATAAATCATGCGCACTAAGAGGGACTTAATTGCTGTTAAATAAAGCAATTAAGTCTTTTTTGAATTTTACTAACTATTCTCTCAGAATCAAAATTCCTAAACTTTAGTAAGCAAAGTCATTGCCATTTCTCAAAAGTGTGGTAACATGGGATTTGTTGATGACGCATGGGAGATAGATGTCGCGTTTCTAAGGTGACATTTTTGTTAAATGACGTCATTTAGAATTTGTTTTAATTACATTTTAATCTTGTTTTAGAGGTTACGAACAGGAAGAGTACTTAATCTGCTATGTAAAAGAAAGTCCCAGTTGATGAAAAGGGATCTTAGCGTTTTAGGGAAGTGCGCCTGTTCAGAAACTTATTTGCGCAATGGCAAATCGTCAGGACACGTTACCGTCTCAGGCTTGAAAACGAGCCGTAAAGCACACACGTTACAGGGTGGAATAGCGAATTCAATCGTCCCTATCAGTTTAGAAATTAACTGATGGGGATTTTTTTATTTGTCAAAGCAGTGCTTTCTAAAAGAGGTTAGTAATTAAAATGAATATTTTAGGTCAGGAGGCAAAATCACATGAGTAGCTGGCAAATTATCCAGCAAAGTTTACCACTTTTTGAAAAGGGGTTTGTACTAACACTTTGGCTGTCGCTGATTGGCATCATTGGATCAATTATTGTTGGTCTGATCTGCAGTTTGCTGAAGTATTTCCGGGTACCTATTCTTGGTAGGATAGCAGCCATCTACGTTGAGATTTCTCGGAACACACCACTTTTGGTACAGCTGTTCTTTCTGTATTACGCGTTTCCGGTGTTTGGGTTCAAACTAAATGCTGAAATGTGTGGAATCGTTGGTTTGATTTTTCTTGGTGGCAGTTACATGGCCGAGGGATTCAACGGTGGTTTTGACGGTGTTAGTAAAACTCAAGTTGAAACCGGTAAGGCGATTGGTTTGTCCCGATTGCAATTGGCCCGTTACGTTGTTTTCCCTCAGGGCTTTACACTGAGCGTTCCGGCTTTAGCAGCAAACATGATCTTTTTAATTAAGGAAACGTCGATTTTTACAGTGATTGCAATTCCGGAATTAACCAATACTGCTCTTGATTTGATTGGTATGTATTACCGGTCAAACGAATATTTGTTCATGCTAGTTGTTGGGTATGCCATTATTTTGATTCCATTGTCAATTATTCTCACTATTTTGGAAAAGAGGGTTCGTTATGGCTCATTCGGGAATTAATGTTTTGTTCGAAGGCCGTAACCTCATTCGTCTATTTGGCGGGTTATGGACTACAGTAGAAATTGCAGCGGTTGCCTTAGTATTGGGCTTGATTTTAGGCGTTGTTTTAGGTGTATTAAGAACATTTCCCAACCGCTTATTACGATTTATACTACGTTTATATTTGGAGTTTTTCCGAATTATTCCTACAGTGGTGCTGCTTTTCCTGTTTTATTACATTCTGCCAAAGCAGATGGGTGTTAACCTACCTGCCAATCAGGTGGCAATACTAGTGTTTGCGTTGTGGACAGCCGCTGAAATGAGTGATATCGTCCGTGGCGCTTTAATCTCAGTACCAAAGCACCAACGGGAGTCTGGTATGGCGATTGGCCTCAGTCGCTGGCAGCTTTATCGTTATGTGCTGATTCCTCAAGCAGTTTCACTTGAATTACCAGCCACCATTAACTTAGTTACTCGTGTGATAAAAACAACCTCGCTACTGATGCTGATCAGTGTGATGGATGTTATTAATGTCGGGCAACAAGTTGTCGAAGCAAATAATCAAAAATATCCTACTGGTGTCTTTTGGGTGTATGGCATCATCTTCGTGATGTATTTTGTAATCGACTACCCACTGTCATGGTGGGCAAAACGAATGGATAAGAAGAGATTGGAGCGGGCAAATGGCTAAAGAGATTGTTAAAGTTGAACATTTAGAGAAATTTTATCAGAAGCGTCACGTGTTGCACGACATTAATTTCTCAGTTAATGAAGGAGAAGTGGTGGCCTTACTAGGGCCCTCTGGTTCTGGTAAGAGTACACTGATTCGCTGTTTGAATGGGCTAGAACCCTATCAACAGGGGGACATCACCTTTAATGGTGAAAAGATTGTGCCCACAGAGAAGAATTGGCAAAAGATTCGTCAAAAAATCGGCATGGTCTTTCAAAGCTATGATTTATTTCCGAATTTAACCGTCCTTGATAACATTTTGCTGGGGCCGGTTAAAGTGCAGCATCAATCCAGGGACACAGCGAAGGCTAGTGCTGAGAAATTGCTAGATCAAGTAGGCTTGCGAGAATATGAAAATGTCTATCCGCGCCAATTATCAGGTGGTCAAAAACAGCGAATTGCGATTGTCCGGGCGTTAGCATTAAATCCTGAATTAATGCTATTTGATGAAGTCACTGCTTCACTTGATCCGGAAATGGTGCGTGGTGTCTTGAACATTATTTCGAAGCTTGCACAGGATTCCAATATGACGATGATCGTTGTGACGCATGAGATGAATTTTGCTCAGCAGATTGCCGACCGTGTCTTGTTTCTAGAAGATGGTAAAATTCTGGAACAAACCAAGGGGAGCCAATTCTTTGAAAAGCCACAAACTGATCGGGCAAAGGCATTCTTGGATAGCATGGATTTTTAAGTTTTAAATCCAGCTAAAAAACGGATTCATTAATTTATTAACCAGACTTTTTATAAAACCAATCATATTTAGGGAGGAAACATAGATGAAGAAATTTGGGTTTAAGAAACTTGGCTTGTTTTTGGGAATCGCTGCTAGCTTAGCATTGGTGTTAAGCGGCTGTGGCAGTAGCAGCAAGAGCAGTTCGTCAGCTAGTTCAACGAAAAGCAGCGGTCAAAGTACCGTACAGCAGATCAAGAAGCGGGGGACAATTCGAATTGCCGTCTTCGGTGATTTACCACCATATGGCTGGGTCAATAAGCAAGGACAGCGTGTTGGATATGATTTAACATTAGCACGGCAAATTGCTAAAGATCTTAAGGTAAAGCCAAAGTTCGTGCAGGTTAACGCCAATAACCGGGTAGATGCTTTGAACTCCAACAAAGTTGATCTTGTTTTGGCTAACTTCACCGTGACACCAGAACGAAAACAAGTTGTTGACTTTGCTTCACCATACATGAAAGTTTCTGTTGGGGTCGTTTCGCCAAAAACTCAGCCAATTACGAAAGTTAGTCAGCTTCAAGGCAAGAACCTCATTGTCACGAAAGGTACGACGGCTGAAAACTACTTCACTTCAAAGCAGCCCAACGTTAAGTTACTAAAATTTGATTCTAAGACCCAGCAATTCAACGCGTTGAAGAATAACCGCGGGGTTGCACTGGCAGATGATAACTCATATCTTTACGCTTGGGTTAAGAATCAGCCAAAATACACGGTTGGTATCAAGTCAATCGGACCTAAACAATACATCGCGCCAGCCGTTAAGAAGGGGAACAAGTCTCTCCTGAACTGGACGAATAAAGAAGTAACATCATTGAATAACAAAGGCTTTTTTGACAAAGATTACAATTCTCAGTTGAAACCATACTTTGGTAAAGAAGTAAAACCATCAGATATTGTCATCAAGTAGCCGTTTAATGGGGTGAATTTGATACAATCATAAAATCAAAAAACTCATAGTCGAAATGCCACTGTAATGGTTGGCGAAATTTCCGACGATGAGTTTTTTTAGATGTAATATAAAATCCCACAATGATTTGAATGACCAATCACTGTGGGAAATCTAAATGGACGTTTTTATATGATAAAAATTAGTGGTGAGCTGAACGAGATTTACGAGCCGCCCGTTTGCGGTTTTCTTCAAACCGTTCTTCTTCATCTTCAATTGGTTCAACGACTTTTTTCTTGAATGATAATGCTGCACCTGCGACTGCACCAATTGTGGCAACAGTGCCAAATAAAAATCCTTTGATGAAATGCTTCATTGTTAAAGGCCCCCTAACAGGTTAAAATATGATTTGTTACCTACATTATGCAGGTTTTAGGGCTAAATTTCCAGTCATTAACAAAATTATAGTGGAGTGATCAGTTTGAAAAAAGTACTGGCCATTATTGGGCCAACAGCGGTAGGTAAAACCGCTTTATCATTGGAGTTAGCCAAACAGTTTCACGGTGAAATTATTTCTGGCGATTCCATGCAAGTTTACCGAGGATTAAATATTGGCACCGCAAAAATTATGCCTGCAGAACGGGAAGATATTCCGCATTATTTGATTGACATCAGAAATGTTGGTGAACGTTATTCAGTAGCTGACTTTGTGAATGAGAGTCAGCGGTTGATCGACGAAATCTCTAGCCGTGGTGGATTGCCCATGGTAGTGGGAGGTACGGGTTTTTATCTAAAAGCACTACTGTATGATCTAAACCTTGGCGGTGATCATTTTGAGCCGTCAGAAACAGTCAGAAATAAATGGCACGAGTATGCTGCACAACACGGTCAGCAAGCCTTATGGGAACAATTAAACCAGATTGACCCAGATGCGGCTCAACAGATTCCGGTGACCAATGAGCGTCGGGTCGTTCGCGCGCTAGAAGTTTATGAACGAACCGGCACGCTATTTTCAAAACAGCAAACGGTTCTAAAGCCAAGGTATGATGCGTACGTAGTCGGACTCAATACCGACCGGGCAAAAGTTTATGAACGAATCAATGCTCGAGTAGATCAGATGCTTACCATGGGGCTCTTAGATGAGGCACGACAACTCTATGACGCGGGTGGTGAGCAGTGGCAGTCAGGAAAAGGCATCGGTTATCGGGAACTTTTCCCTTATTTTAAGGGTGAAATGTCGAAGGCTGATGCGGTTGAGAAAATTAAACAGGATACGAGGCACTATGCAAAGCGGCAGCTCACATGGTTCCGACATCAAATTCCTGTACATTGGTACGATATCATTGCTGATCCGACCATCAAAAGTGAGATTGGTACATCAATCTTGGAGTGGCTTCAAAAATGATGTGATAAAACATGACATGAAGTGTTGACAGGCAAACAAATAGTGGTATGATTAAACATATTAGAGGGAGGTGAGTGCAGTGGCAGAAAAAGAACTACAGCGATCTAAGTCAGTTTTACCAATTGGTACAGTCATGAAATTAACTGATTTGACGGCTCGTCAGATTCGATATTATGAAGAACAAGAATTGGTGATTCCACAGCGAACTGATGGAAACCGACGGATGTATTCTTTAAATGATATTGATAAGTTGCTGGAAATCAAAGATTATTTGGATGAAGGTATCAATATGGCTGGCATTAAAGCAATTTATGCTCAGCAGAAAAAGCGAGCTGACGATATGAAGAATGAATCGTTGACTGATAGTGATGTTCGTCGGATTCTTCATGATGAATTTCTTAATATCAGCGGTTTTGAACCTAATTCCAACCCTTCATTGCATTCACAGCGGCCTCTAAAGTAGCCACAATTACTAACTGTTAACATAATCTATCATTCAAGGAGCGATTTTATGCCAAAACACGATTACACCAAAGACGATATTCGTCAAATGGCTAAGGACGAAAATGTTCAATTTTTACGATTAATGTTTACGGATCTGTTTGGAACGATTAAGAATGTTGAAGTACCCATTTCTCAATTGGAAAAACTACTCGACAACAAGTTAATGTTTGACGGTTCTTCAATCGACGGTTTCGTCCGCATTGAAGAAAGTGATATGTATCTGTATCCTGACTTATCAACTTGGATGATTTTCCCTTGGAGTAGTGATCGTGGTAAAATCGCACGTGTTATTTGTGAAGTTTACACCACAGAAAACAAACCATTTGCTGGCGATCCACGTAACAACTTGATCCGTGTGCTGGATGATATGCGTAAAGCTGGTTTCACTGACTTTAACATTGGACCGGAACCAGAATTCTTCCTATTTAAGATGGATGATAATGGCAAACCAACCACTGATTTGAACGATCAAGGCTCATACTTCGATATGGCACCAATGGACATGGGTGAAAATTGCCGACGTGAAATTGTGTTAACACTTGAAGACATGGGCTTTGATGTTGAAGCTGCCCACCATGAAGTGGCTCCAGGCCAACACGAAATTGATTTCAAGTACGCTGATGCATTGCATGCTGCTGATAACATTCAAACCTTCAAACTGGTTGTGAAGACGGTTGCACGTAAGTTTGGTCTTTATGCAACCTTCATGCCAAAGCCATTGGCCGGCATTAACGGTTCAGGGATGCATTTGAATATGTCACTCTTCCATAAAGATGGTAACGCCTTTTATGACGAAAAGGGCGATCTGCAACTATCACAGGATGCTTATTACTTCTTAGGTGGCTTGCTGAAGCATGCACGCAGCTTTACGGCAATCTGCAACCCAACCGTTAACTCTTACAAGCGGCTGGTTCCAGGCTATGAAGCACCAGTTTACGTTGCATGGTCAGGTTCAAACCGTTCACCATTGATTCGAGTACCAAGTTCTCGTGGTTTATCAACTCGTCTTGAACTTCGGAGTGTTGATCCGACTGCTAACCCATACTTAGCTATTGCTGCTGTTTTGGAAGCTGGCTTGGATGGCTTGAAGAACAAAATCGTACCTGAAAAGAGTGTTGATCGTAACATCTACCGGATGGACGACAAAGAACGTAGTGATAGTCATATTACTAATTTGCCTGATACATTACACAACGCGCTTAAGGACTTGTCTGCTGATGAAGTAATGCGTAAAGCTATGGGACCACATCTATACCCTAGCTTTATCGAAGCTAAGAACTTGGAGTACGATGCTTATCGGACACAAGTTTCTAAGTGGGAACGTGATCAGTACCTCGAATTATATTAATAAGTCTGTGAGTTTTTAAAATTTTGATGATTAATAGCCTGTTTACCAGTGAATGTGATTGGTAGACAGGCTATTTTGACTTTTAAGAATCGGTTTAGTCATTCTTCTGGATATTGGTCAGTGCTAGGAGTGAAGTTTTCTTTTAAATATCGACTTTTTCTTTAAAACTGCTTTATTAATCTTAATTTATCATTTAAGATTAACTATATACAGCGAGAAATAACAATCGAGGGATAAACATATGCCGAATAATAATGAAGAAACAAATCAAGAAGTAACGCCGGGTCAGGCTCAGCTTGATTCGTCACTTACTCAAAAAATTAAATACCTGCAGACACTGCAGTCTGCGTTACATGAACATGATGATCGACAGATTTATGAACTGATCGACAAGCCACGTTATGATCGTGAAGTTAAAAAATCTCGATCCACGACGAAAACCCAGAATTTAGCTGATTTGGTGGTCAATGATCACGAACAGCTCAGCCATTATCTGAGTGAGAATCTAATTGATTACCTCGGTCAAACTTATCCATTTTTCTACTATGATGAGGTTCATAATGGTGAGTTTGATATCTACTTTGGTAATTGGTGGGATCGCCGTAAATTTGGTAAATTAGATGTTTTGAATGTCGCCTTTGAATTTGACGAAACTGAATATGGTAAGTTAAAGCGCTCCTTTGAGCTAGACGCTCTTAATCAGCGTTATAATACGGATAATATTGCTGAGATTTCTGCCAATAGCGCTCAACTGCAAAAACTGATTGATGGACAAGATGAACGTGACCATCAGAAAGAAACGCTTCGACAGCAGCTTAAGGAAGTTAGTCAAAAGAGTACGTTGCCATGGGATTCTGGTAAGGTTAAAGAAGAACGTCAAAGTATTGTTGATCAATTATCAAAGTTAGCTGATGATGACGAAGAAGCCATTAACGCCAATAAGAAGATCAAAGAAAACGACGAAAAGATTTTGAGTTTATCAAAAGAAGATACGATTTTGACATATGAGAAACAGAGCATTCAGCAAAAGTTCGAAGACTTCTCACACTTTGAATCTCATAATCAAAGTTTGTATACCGACTACCTGACGAGTCTGATTGGTAAGGGGCAGGTGAATGCTGATGATTAATGAGAACGATCCATCGACGCTGAGCACAAGCGGCAGATTACTATCTTACAACGACGCAGTTAAAGAAGGATTAAAGATAGGTCAGCAATTCACCGAATTAATGGACCAACTGATTAATACTAAGGATCCTAAAGAATTAGTGGAAGCCGCCCAAACACTATCCGTTTTTGAGCTTGACAGTGATTACGTGACCTTTCCTCATCAATACAATAATGCGGATTACTATTTAGTCTTTATGAGTCGGTTGCTAGAATTGCATGATCAAGGAGAAGCAATCACTTTAGAGTCGCATGAGGATAATCAGCACCTCACTCAGCAGATTGCAGCTTTGGGCGATTTGGGTGTCTTTGCTTTCGTGTCAGCCAATGACACTACTGGTGGTGTTTATTACCAGGATAAAGTGACAGGTGAGACACTGTTTTACTTGAATCTCAAACGTCGGATGATGCGCATTAATAGTAGCGCAATCACAAAATTGTTTATTGAGACGTATGCTGATAAGCTTGAAAAAGAACATTTACTATCAGCCACTGACTTGCTAATTGCATTTGGCCAAGCGCTCAAAACTGACTTCGGCTTCGATGTTGACTTCAACTTGTTAGATACAAATAATAATGAATTTTACGCATTTCAGACCAGTGATTTATCGGCTGAAATCGTTGATAAGTTATTTGTGGCCGCAGCGGAAGAAAGTTATATGTTAAAACATGACAACGATGGCGCCGTGTTGGAATTAACGTCTAACTTGAAACTCAAGATTGCTAATCACAATGCAACTGGGGGCGCAGCTTGGGGACTATACGTTTCTGATGAAGATCAAAACGTTTCATGGTTCAAAGTTTTGCTGGAGTATCCGTTCCTGCGTAAATGGTATCTTGAAAATCTTGATGACTTGCAGATTCGTTCAGACAATTTAGTCTTTTAGAGGTGAGATGTTGACATTAGATTTAGCAAATTTATTACAGACTGCTATTCAACAACGCAATCAGTTTAATTATGAGCATCAAGTTGCGGTAAGTCCCGAAGAGGGATTACGGGTTGACTATGTGGCGTTGCACGTTTCATTAGGCCGCTTAGCTGACCTGATGGGTTGGTTTAAGTTAGGACAAGAAAAAGCGACGGTTTCGCCAGACGAACTGCTTAAAGCTTACGTTGAGGTGATGGATCATACCTTTCGAGTCGCTGCTCGACAAACTTGGTCTCACTTGATTGTAATGGCACCAGATGATTTGGAGGGTTTAAAGCAGAAACGGCCGGCTAAGAGTTTAAGTCAGCAATACCTGTCGATTTCTCATTTCATTGATCAATCATTTTTTGATCGTCAGCAAACCGCTTTTCAACATGCCTGGCATTTGATTTTAAAATTGGGACTTGTCGATTTAGGGTTCACTGAAGAACAAATTCAAACGGCTTACTTAAAAACAAATAAATAAAAGAAAAAGGATTGTTTATCCAACTCGATAAACAATCCTTTTTGAATCTAAAGCAATTAACTGATGTGAAGTAATTTGAAAAATAATTGCACGTAAGCGCGCTTTGGTGATGAAACAAGATGTTTTGACCGAGCACGCTGACGGCTTGTGCTGAGATACAATTCCCATACGCCTGCAAATACAAACAAGCCGATAATAAATGAGATGAAAATCATCGCAATCCCCCCATAAACTTAGATTTCAATTACGTTACAAGTACATTATGGTTTTATGACATCAAATTTGCAAGTTATTTTATTCAGAAAGTTTGGGGGTACAGATAACTAATTGAAAGGGGCAGTTACCTGTTAAAAATATGATTGTATAGTACAATATATTATGATAAAAGGCATTCGCACCGACTATAGTTTTATCAATTTGAGTTGAGTTTAGTCAATAAAAATTGACAAAAAAATTCTAGGTCAACAAACTTAACGTGATGAAATAACGATCACGAGTCGTTGACCTAGAAAAAGACTCATCATTTAATTAAATAGTGCGGCAAGAGAGATTCGAACCCTCGACCTACGGTTTAGAAGACCGTTGCTCTATCCAGCTGAGCTATTGCCGCATAACAATGAAACAACACGTATAATTATATGTGAATACCGAGAGCAAGTCAATCATAAAAGCAACTTATTGGCTAGTAAAACTAATATTTATTCGATAATTTTGACGGTAATGAATGATTGGATTTTACGAACTCTCAGGTCAATAGCTCAAAAAACTAGTCAAAGTTCTCTCAGCTATAATTATCAAGCAGTATTTTCATACAACTTAATCGAATACAATTGAAATACGCCGGCACTCCTGATAAAATAAGGGCAAGTTGACCAACTGAAATTAATCATACTTTTGGAGGAGCAGTGTTTGATTTCAGATTTTTAATTCTTAGGTCGACCAACGTAGCAGTTTGTGTCTTTGTATGGAATAGGCAGCAGTATTTTAAGTAAAGTGATTTGATTAATGGAGGGACGTCACTTTTATAAAGGATGGGGAAACGTTATGAGTAGAATGATTGAGATGAAAGGCAAGCAATTCGGCCGTTTGACAGTAATTCGACAAAACGGTCAAGATCCAAAGAATGCGGATTTATTGTGGGAGTGTCGTTGCAGCTGCGGTAATATTGTTACCGTGGATGGCTCACGCCTTCGTGGCGGCTATGTTAGAAGTTGCGGTTGTTTACGTCGGGAACTAGCGCGGGAACGTTACACAAAAAACAAGGGGTTTACCAAGAATATGGGTAATCCACAAAATTTGCGTAATAGCGATGGCATTATGGTTTCTTCTATTAAAGAGTCACAACGTAACACGTCTGGTGTGGTTGGCGTTTCTTATGATAAAGCCACGGATCGCTGGTTGGCTCGTTTGATGTATCAGGGGCATTACGTGTTGCTTAAAAGCTTTGATACTAAGGCCGAAGCAATCGATGCGCGTAAAGAAGCAGAAAAAGTGTACTGGCACAAGTCAAAGAAGAACCCACAAACAGCTATGTAGAACAAAGTAAAAAAATGGGTTAACTACCATTGATTATGATTTAAACCAAAAAAGCGCTGAATTTCAGCGCTTTTTTGGTTTGGCAGTTAAAAAGTTAACTTTGATGAGTAAACTTAACAGCAGTGCCATAAGCAGCTACCGACTGCATATCAGTCCCAATTGAACCAGAGTCGAATCGCATCATTACCACGGCGTCTGCACCAAGGTCAACGGCGTTTTGTCTAAGTCGTTCGATTGCCACGTCTCTAGCTTCAATCAACATTTTGGTATAGTCTTTGATTTCACCACCAACGATATTTTTAAGACCCGCACCAATATTTCTGACGACGTTTTTTGATTGCGTTGTCAGGCCAAAAACTTCGCCAATGATTTCGTATTCTTGACCGGGAATTTTCTCAGTTGTGGTCACAATAATTTCTGACATGTGAATACCCCCTTTATTGAACTCAGTGTATCATGAATAGTTTAGAAATACCAAATTGATCAGGGTAAAATCTTAGTGACTTCGCCGGCTCGAATTGTGCGTGTTTTTTCAGTAGCATCGTCAATGATGACTAACTGACCTAAGGAGTTGACATCAATGACTTGACCGATTACTAAAGAACGTCCAATTTGTATTTGAATACGATGATGCATCAGTGTTAAATGACGCTTATATTCGTCAATAAATTCTGAATTGGTATAGGTAATACAAGCATGGTAAAGATTACTGACTAATTCAATCAAAAACTTTTCTCGATCAAATCTCGTAGGGGGTGTTGTCAGTAAATTTCCAGCGATTTTTTCAATCGCATCAGGGAAACTTGCTTGAAATAAGTTGATTCCCACGCCCACAACTACGGCATTTTTGGCGCCTTGTTCAACAAGAATGCCCGCAATTTTACGGTTATTTAAGTAAATATCATTGACCCATTTAACTTGAACTGAAAGGTCGAAGCTGTTTTGACACGCTTTAACGATTGCCATTGCTAGCTTAGTGGTCAACAAGCCGACTCTTTCAGGGTCGACTGTCAGGTTCGGCAATATCAATGAAAAGTAGAGACCACCAACAGGTGAATAAAAGTCACGCGCGCGTTTGCCAACACCAGCTGTTTGCTGGTTAGCCCATATCAAGTGGGGATTTTGATTCACCTTTTGCTGGCTTAATTGTTTGGCATATTGATTGGTCGAGCCAATGGAATCAAAGTGCAATAAACTGATTTTTATCCGGTTTCGTTGGTATAACTCTTTTTCAATGTCCGCGTCGTTCATGGTCTTACCTCCAAGATGTGATCATTATAACATACAGTATTTCAGATATTGCCTGGCTAGGTAATTTGATAATCGAACTATTAATGCGGTTGGAAGCGTTTTACTTAGTAGCTTAAACATCAGTGAGAAAGCGTGTCGTACCTAGTCAATTTTGGAAAATTACTTGACAGCGACTCTGATTTTAGAATATGATAACGCCATCAAATACTTTGATGTTTGAAATAGTTTTGAAGGAGGTGCTTTGCGACCTATGCAATTAACTTCTCAAGAGATTCAAGAGCTTATTCCTAACCGGTTCCCGATTTTTTACATGGATGGTGTTAAAGAACTTGTTGCTGGCGAATCAATCACTGCTATCAAGAACGTCACCGCTGATGAAAGCTTTGTTAATGGTTTTCGTCCTGGTGAATATGTGATGCCGCCAGCATTAATCGTTGAATCACTTGCACAAGCAGCTTCGATTCTGATTTTGAAATCGCCCGCTTTTGAGCATAAAACTGCTTACCTTGGTGGAATTTCTAAAGCCGAATTTTTAAAAGATGTTCACGCTGCGGATCAGTTGGAGCTGAAAGTTAAGATGAAAAAGCAACGCGATAATATGGGCGTTGTTTCGTGTGAGGCGGTGGTTAACGAAGAAGTTGTTTTGAAGGCTGAGCTGATGTTTATCGTTGAACCAGAAAAAACCGTACGTTAACTACCAAAACTCTCACTACTGTTATTTTGAGATGAAAATCATTTGCGAATCAAAATGGGTGGTGAATAGATGGATTATTCTACGGCTAAACGGGTCAACCAATTATTAACAACAGTATATGGCGACATTGTACGAGTGGAAGAATTGGCTCTAAGAACGAGTCAGTTCAAAGATATTTCCCTCAAGGAAGTGCACGCTGTAGATGCAATTTCAATGTACGAGCATAAAACAACTTCGGAAGTTGCTCGCGAGTTGCGAATCACACCTGGAACTTTGACAACGATGGTCAATCATTTGGTGAGAAAAGACTATGTTCAACGGCTTAGAAGCGACGATGATCGACGTTTTGTCCGTCTAGGGTTAACGCGTCGTGGGCGCTTAGTTTACCGTGCACACGCATCCTTTCATCGTCAAATGGTCGAAAGTTTTGCCAAAGGGATGGATGATGAACAGCTTAAAATCATTGAAAAAGCATTGCTAAATTTAGAAGCGTTTCTTGAATTCGCTTCACCGACTCCAAATAAGTGAGGGGTTACTCAATGACAGGGATTCAAATTGTCCAAAGTGCCAGTACTGTCCCAGAACGGGTAGTTGCCAATGACGAGCTGAGTGCCTACATGGATACTTCAGACGAATGGATTTCTACGCGAACTGGGATTAAACAACGCCATGTTTCAACTGGACAAACCACCAGTGAATTGTGTACTAGCGTGGCACAAAAGTTGCTAGGGCAAGCTGGTTGGCAGGCTTCGGATTTAGATTTTATCATCGTTGCTACCATGTCTCCAGATTACATGACACCTGCTACGGCCGCCATTGTTCAAGGACGAATTGGTGCTAAAAAGGCGTTTGCATTTGACTTAAACGCTGCTTGTTCGGGCTTTATTTACGGACTAAAAGTTGCTGAAGGCTTACTGCAGACGCCTGGTACGCGAGGAATATTGATTGGCGGCGAAGTCTTATCCAAACTAATTGACTGGCATGAGCGCTCCACAGCAGTTTTGTTCGGCGATGGTGCGGCAGGTATTCTGTTAGCTAATGATCAGCTGACTGATTCAGCTTTCCTAGCCTCTGATCTTCAAACCATCGGTGACTTAGGTGACAAGCTAACTGCTGGTTATCAGCCGGTTAATTCTGTTTTTGCAAGTGATTCGACTGATGGCCATCAACGTTATTTTGAGATGGATGGCCGAGCAGTTTATAAATTTGCTACGCATCAAGTGCCAGAATCGATTCAACGAGCGGTAAAACAAGCCGGTCTATTAGTTCAGGACGTTGACTACTTTATTTTGCATCAAGCCAACCAACGAATTCTTGATCAAATCGCAAAACGGTTAGATCAACCAAACAAGAAATTTTTGACTAACGTGGCTGATTACGGTAATACGTCCGCAGCTAGCGTGCCCATTTTACTGGATGAAGTCATTAAAAATGGCACCATTCAGCGAGGCCAAATCATCGCGTTAAGTGGTTTTGGCGGCGGTTTAACCGTTGGTACTCAAATTATCAAGTATTAATTAAACACAAATAAACACAAAAATAAATGACAGCTTAAGGAGCTCAAATATTATGACTAACGACGAAATTTTTTCAAAAGTACAAGCAATTATCGTAGACCAAACTGGTGAAGACGCAGAAAAAGTAACCATGACGACTAACATCAAGCAAGATTTAGATGCTGACAGTTTGGATATTTTTGAAGTGATTAACGAAATTGAAGATGAATTTGATATCAAGATTGAAACTGAAGAGGGTATTGAAACCGTTTCTGATCTAGTTACCTTCGTTGAAAAGCAATTAGCTGACAAGGAGTAAAAATAAACTTATGCAATTAGATCCATTTATGCAGTCATTAGGATTAAAGTATCCGATTTTTCAAGGCGGTATGGCATGGGTCGCAGATGGCCGTTTGGCGGCCGCAGTATCGAATGCAGGGGGTCTCGGAATCATTGGTGCCGGACATGCATCCGGTGAGGTAGTAGCTCAGGAAATTGAACGGGCCAAGTCGTTGACTGACCGGCCTTTTGGTGTGAATGTGATGTTGCTTTCTCCACATGTAGAGGATGTCGTAAACGTTATTTTGAAGGCACATGAAAGCATTACGGTAGTCACTACGGGTGCTGGCGATCCTTCCAAATACCTGGCGATGTTCAAATCAGCTGATATCAAAGTTGTTCCAGTGGTGGCTTCGGTTGCGCAAGCTAAACGGATGGCTAGAGTCGGTGCTGACGCCGTTGTGGCTGAGGGAATGGAGTCAGGTGGGCACATTGGCAAGCTCACAACGATGGCTTTAGTTCCACAAGTAGTTGACGCCATTAACATTCCAGTGATTGCTGCTGGTGGAATCGCTGATGGGCGCGGTTTAGCTGCTGCCTTCATGCTAGGCGCAGTTGGTGTTCAGATGGGAACTAGATTCCTCGTAGCAGCAGAATCCAAGGTTCACCCAGATTACAAAAAAGCGGTGCTTAAAGCAAAGGACATTGATACTGTGATTACCGGTGAATTTGCTGGACACCCAGCACGGGTTTTAAAGAATCCAATGGCTAAACGATTTATTCGACTTGAAAAGAGTGAAGCTGCAAAAAGCGAGCCTGATTTTGGTGAAGTCGAAGAAATTGGTAACGGTAGTTTGCGGACTGCGGTTTTAACGGGTGATCGTGAAAACGGTGCTTATATGGCCGGTCAAGTTGCCGGTCTGGTCAAGCAGCCGCAACCAGCTGCTGAAATTTTGGCTGATGTTTACGAACAGGCTACAAAATTGATGGGTGGTGTCTAAACTGAAAGTTGGATTATTGTTTAGCGGTCAAGGTGCACAAAAAACGGGTATGGGCGAAGACCTGTATCAACAAAATACAACGTATAAAGCAGCTATCGATCGAGCTAGTCAAATGTTAGATATTGATTTACCAAAGTTATATTTTGACGCCACAGCTGCAGATCAACTTTCTGAAACCCAGTTCACGCAACCTGCAATTGTAGCGATGAGTTGTGCGCTTTACGAAGTGGTCAAAGCACAATTACCGTCTGTGGTGGCCGGTATCGGGCTAAGTCTAGGTGAATACAGTGCCTTAGCAACTAGTGGTTTCATGACAACTGAACAGGCATTAAAGCTCGTTAAACTGCGTGGTCGTTTGATGCAGGAGGCTAGTGATGTTCAGCCAAGTAAAATGGTCGCCATCATGAACACAACCATCGAGCTGATTCAAGAAGCTTGTGAAGCTGCTGAAGGTATTGGGCAAGTTTCAATTGCCAATGTCAACACGCCTAAGCAAGTTGTCATTGGCGGTGAAGTTGAAGCGGTGAATGAAGCAGTTAGTTACCTAGAATCTAAAGACGTTAAGCGCATGGTACCACTCAACGTCAGCGGTGCTTTTCATACACCTTTGATGCGGCCCGCCCAGGCGCAACTGCATGATGCACTGACAAAAGTAGACTGGACGCAAGGGACCTTCCCAGTCATTAGTACAACCACGGGTCAACCATTTAATACTGAAAAATTGACACAAACGCTGACGAATCAGTTGGTTTCTACCACAAGGTTCACGGATGCAATTCAACAGTTGAGCGGCAAAGTTGATGCTGTCATTGAGTTAGGGCCTGGTAAGACCCTTATGAGTTTTGCTCGGAAAACAGTTAAGGGGATTGATTATTATCACATTGATGACATTGACACCCTCGATAAAACGTTGACGGCTTTAAGGGGTGAATGAATTTGGAATTAAACGGTAAAACGGTTTTAGTAACGGGCAGTACTCAAGGAATTGGACTTGCCATTGCGCAGGCCTTTGCAAAGCAGGGTGCTAACGTTGTGATTAACGGCCGCCATGCTGCATCAAAAGAGGTTATTGCTTCGATTCAGGCCGAAAACGTTATCTGTTGGGACCTCTCTGCTGATATTACGGACTCGGATGCAGTTCAGGCAATGATCGACAGTATTTATGAAAAAGCCGGTCAACTGGATATTGTGGTCAATAATGCTGGTATTGTAAACGATAAATTACTAAATCGGATGAGTGAAACTGATTTTAGTCAGGTGATCAACACTAATCTGACTGGGACGTTCAACGTGATCAAAGCTTGTCTACGACCAATGTATAAGGCTCGTCGTGGGGCTTTCATTAATATGGCAAGCGTGATTGGGTTGACTGGTAACATCGGTCAGGCTAATTATGCTGCTAGTAAAGCAGGTATTATTGGCTTAACCAAGTCGGTGGCCAAAGAAGCAGCTATGAGGGGCATCCGGTGCAACGCAATTGCTCCAGGGATGATTGATACTGCAATGACGGCACAATTATCTGACAAGGTTAAAGCGGAGATTTTAAACCAAATTCCATTAAAACGTTTGGGCTCAACCCAAGAAGTTGCTCAAGCCGCAATCTTTTTAGCGGAAAATGACTATATCACGGGTCAGACCATCACCATTGATGGCGGCCTAACAATGCAATAAGGAGCGAGTGTATGACTAGAGTAGTAATTACAGGAATGGGTGCGTTAACACCGATCGGTAATAGTGTTTCGGAATTTGAAGCTGGCTTACAGGCTTCGAAGGTTGGTTTTCAACCGATTACGCATTTTGATGCCAGTGAAACTGGGATTACTTTAGCTGGTGAATTACATGATTTTGATCCGTTAAAGCGGTTAGGTAAAAAGGATTTACGCCGAATGGACGCCTTCAGCCAATACGCCATGTATGCTGCTTCAGAAGCTGTTGAACAGGCTGGTATTGATGAATCGAATACTGAACCGGAATCAATGGGTGTCATCTATGGTTCGGGTATTGGTGGCTTAACGACCATTCAAGAACAAGTCATTAAGATGCATGATAAGGGACCTCAGCGAGTTTCCCCAATGTTTGTACCGACATCGATTTCTAATATGGCGTCCGGAAACATGGCTATTCGTTACCACGCCAAGAATATTTGCACAACGATTGTGACCGCCTGTGCTTCAGGAACCAATGCCATTGGTGAAGCGTTCCGTCAAATCAAGGAAGGTCGTGCGCAAGTTATGCTGACCGGTGGTTCGGAAGCTTCGGTTAACGAAATTGGGATTGCCGGTTTCGCTGCTTTATCGACGTTGTCCAAGGCCACTGATCCGAAAAAGGCTTCTCTACCATTTGATGCTGGCCGGCTGGGTTTCGTAATGGGTGAAGGTGCCGGGACTTTGGTACTTGAATCTTTAGAACACGCACAACAGCGCGGGGCAAACATTTTGGCTGAAATTGTTGGTTATGGGGCGACTTCAGATGCCTATCACATGACATCACCGGATCCTGAAGGAACACAAGCCGCCCGTGCCATGCAGCTGGCAATTGACGAGGCTGGGATTAAGCCTGCCGATGTTGACTACATTAATGCGCATGGGACTGCCACTATGGGTAATGACAGTGCGGAATCAAAGGCGATCAACACCGTCTTTGGTCAGGACAGCGATGTCTTAGTTTCCAGCACTAAATCTATGACGGGACATCTCCTAGGTGCAGCTGGTGCCATTGAAGCTGTTGCGACAGTGGGGGCATTACAGACCGGTAAGTTGCCAGAAAACGTTGGTATCGTCAATCAAGATCCTGAATGTCAGGTTAACTTGGTCAACGATGCGAACCGTGATCATGAAACTGAATATGCCATCAGCAATTCATTTGGTTTTGGGGGACATAACGCCGTTTTGGCATTTAGAAAGTGGGCGGACTAATGACACTTGAAGAGATCCAAGCCATTATTCGTCAAATTAACGATAGCGAGATTCGTGAAATTAACCTTGATTATCAAGATATTCATCTTTATCTCAATAAAAACAAAATTAGCCATCAAAAAAATGAGGCTGTTGATCAAAAATCAACTTCTGTTAAGCCGGTTGAGAAACTTGAACAGCCACTTCAAGCATCTCAGACTGATCTAGGGACTCCCACGAAGTCGGTGGAACAAGAAACAACCGCAATCAAAGCGCCACTAGTTGGTGTGATATATTTGCAGCCCTCTCCTGATAAGCCAGCGTACAAATCGGTGGGCGATCATGTCAGTGTCGGCGAAGTTGTTTGCGTGATTGAGGCAATGAAGATGATGACCGAGATTAAGAGTAAAGTGGCCGGCACGATTTCAAAGATTCTTGTTGAAAATGAAGAAGTGGTTGAATATGATCAGCCACTGTTTGAAGTAACTAAATGAGGTGACAAAATTTGTCAGAAGAAGCAAAACACGAATTAGACGTCGTTGAAATTCAGAAAATTTTACCACACCGATACCCGATGCTGTTAGTTGACCGGGTACTTGACTATGTGCCAGGTGAAAAAGTGATTGCCAAGAAAAACGTTTCGGTCAATGAAGCCTTTTTCCAAGGGCACTTTCCGGGTAACCCAGTTATGCCTGGTGTTTTAATTGTTGAAGCAATGGCACAGGCTGGCGCGATTGCACTGCTGACCGTACCTGAATTTAAAGGTAAGACGGCCTACTTTGGCGGGATGAATAGGGTTAAATTCCGTCAAATGGTTAAGCCTGGTGATACTTTGAAGTTAGAAGTCACTCTAGAAAAGGTTCGCGGTAACGCTGGTTTGGGACATGGTGAAGCATACGTCGAAGGTAAAAAGGTTTGTTCAGGAGATCTCACCTTTATGATTGGGTAGGTGAATAATATGTTTAAAAAGGTCTTAATTGCTAACCGTGGCGAGATTGCGGTGCGAATTATTCGGGCACTGCGAGAGCTTAACGTTCAGTCAGTAGCCATCTATTCTACCGCGGATGCGGATGCTCAGTATGTTAAATTAGCGGATGAGGCTGTCTGTGTAGGCGGTCCACAACCTGCTGATTCTTATTTAAATATGCAAAACATTGTGAGCGCAGCGGTGCTGACGGGTGCCGAAGCCATTCATCCAGGATACGGTTTTTTGTCTGAAAATGAGGAATTTGCTGAGCTTTGTGAGACCTGTCATATTACTTTTATCGGTCCAAAACCAGACACAATCTCATTAATGGGTAATAAAGCGAACGCCAGGATTCAAATGCAAGCCGGAAATGTGCCAGTGATTCCAGGCAGCACCGGTTTTTTGAAAGATGAAGCTGATGCGGTGAAAGTTGCTGGTGAAGTGGGCTATCCCGTAATGCTGAAAGCAGCATCTGGTGGCGGTGGTAAAGGTATCCGACGTGTCAAAAATGAAAGTGAGATGCGCGAAGCTTATCAATCTGCCACTAAGGAAGCACAGCTTTCATTTGGTGATCAGAGAATGTATTTGGAAAAAATTGTTGCGCCAGCCAAACACATCGAAGTGCAGGTTTTCGCTGATCGATTTGGTCATGTAACGGCTTTTCCAGAACGGGACTGTTCGTTACAGCGCCGACAACAAAAAGTCTTGGAACTCAGTCCTTGTCCGGTAATGACATCTCAAGAGCGTCAGCATTTACAGGAAATTGCAATTCGGGCTACGAAGACGATTAAGTACCTGAATACAGGCACGATTGAATTTTTAATGGATAACGAGCACCACTTTTACTTTATGGAAATGAACACGCGAATCCAAGTGGAGCATCCAATCACCGAAGCCGTGTCTGGTATCGACTTGGTAAAAGAGCAAGTCAGGGTTGCTTCAGGAGAGGCGCTTTCATTTGACCAATCGGATCTTCAGCTACATGGATTCGCGGTAGAAGCCCGTGTCAACGCAGAAAATCCGGCCATGGATTTTATGCCTCAAGCAGGGGTTGTTAGGCAGCTTAAACTACCAGGTGGTCCCGGAATTCGTGTTGATAGTGGGATTCAATCTGGCGATATGATCTCGCCGTTTTATGATTCAATGATCGTTAAAATTATCGCCCACGCTAATACGTATCAGGAAGCTTTGACTAAACTGATTGATGCACTGGATGAGTTTGAGTTGGATGGAATTAGCACTAACCAAGTGTTTTTGGAAGATCTACTAGCTGATCCAGTCGTTCAAAAAGGGACTGCCACCACGGATTATGTGACAAAACAGTTTATGGCTAAATTTGCCAGTCACGCGATTCGGGAGGTGTCTTAGATGTCATCTTTAGGTGAACACGTGAAGCGCTTCTCATCTCGTTCCGTGTCAATGCTGAAACACTATCAAGCAAAGGTGCCTAATGGTATCTGGCAAGAATGCCCTCATTGCCACGCCAGTTTTTACTTTAAACGGGCTGGTCAGTATCGGGTTTGTCCTGAGTGCGGTTACGGTTTTCGAGTAGCCGCTCACCGCCGCTTAAAAATGTTGACCAAAAACTTTGAAGAGTGGGACGCCAATATTGAGACGAAGGATCCAACTGCGTTTCCCGATTACGATCAAAAAATCAAAAAAGCTCAGTCAGCGACGCACCTTAAGGATGGGGTTCTGACGGGCAAGGGAATCATCGATGGGTATCCGGTGGCACTTGGTATCATGGATCCCTTATTTATTATGGGCAGTTTGGGTACCGCTAATGGCGAACGCATTACCAGAATGTTTGAAAAGTCAACTCAACAGCAGTTGCCAGTTGTCTTACTGACCGCTTCTGGTGGCGCTAGAATGCAAGAAGGCATTTATTCGTTGATGCAAATGGCAAAAATCAGCCAGGCTGTTAACGAGCATTCAGACGCTGGATTAGCTTATATTTCTGTCATTATGGATCCAACAACGGGGGGTGTCACCGCCAGTTTCGCCAGTCAAGCGGATATCACCTTAGCTGAACCTAAAGCGCTTTTTGGTTTTACTGGCAAACGTGTCATTGAACAAACTATTAATAAACAGTTACCCGATGATTTCCAGAGTGTCGAAAATAGTTATCAGCGTGGCTTTATCGATGAAATCGTTCCTCGTGAACAGTTGCCAAAGCGACTCAGTCAGTTATTGGGAATCCTAGAAGCAACGAAGTGGGGTGACGCTAAATGACAGACACGCAGTCGATTATCGCTGGTGCTCGAAGTGATCGTAAAGCGAACGTGTATGAAATAATCGATCAATTATTTACAGACTTTTTTGAGATGCATGGTGATCAAGTTTCTGGTGATGATTCTGCAATTGTGGCTGGCCTTGCTAAATTGTCTGGTTACCCAGTTGCCCTGATTGCTACCCAAAAGGGTAATAATCTAGAGGATAGGATGGCGACCCACTTTGGTAGTCCTGAACCAGCTGGATATCGCAAATCATTGCGAGTAATGAAGTTAGCTGAAAAGTTAAACTTTCCTATTATAACGTTGATCAACACGCCAGGGGCCTATCCAGGTGCGGATGCTGAGGCTTCAGGCCAAGGCCAGATGATTGCTAAAAACATTAGTGAGATGTTAACAATTAAGGTGCCTATTTTAACCCTCATTATTGGTGAAGCGGGATCAGGTGGTGCGTTGGCATTGGCTTGTTCAGACCAAATTTGGATGTTCGAGAATAGTATGTATTCAGTTCTTTCACCAGAGGGATTTGCCTCAATTATGTGGAAAGACGCTCATTTGGCCGATAAAGCTGCCGAGTTGATGCGTTTAACGCCAGATTGGTTATTAAAGCAGCACGCTATTCACCGGGTAATTCCGGAAAACATGTTATCAGACGGTTCGTTAAA
This sequence comes from Secundilactobacillus sp. MJ173, assembly GCF_059704265.1. Classification (NCBI taxonomy): domain Bacteria; kingdom Bacillati; phylum Bacillota; class Bacilli; order Lactobacillales; family Lactobacillaceae; genus Secundilactobacillus; species Secundilactobacillus sp. MJ173. The sequence goes on along the minus strand of NZ_BAAKGN010000072.1, from coordinate 45,115 downwards.
GATTGCCATGACGGGTACGATTCGTGATTTAAGTCGTCAAAAAGTTGCCGACCGTCTTAACAAAAGAGCCGCATTCTTTAGAAAATTTTAGACGTTTATCGAATCTAAGGGTTGACGGATGGCCGGAAGTTTTGTAGAATACAGTTTGTTGTATTTGTGGGCTTCCACAGCTGCAACCGCACGGGCCAAGTATTAAGTTTGCTTAAGCAGCGCTTGTTTTCGGCGAGTCTAAGTGTTAAATAAAAAGGAGGTGCACATACATGTACGCAATTATCGTAACTGGCGGTAAGCAATACCGCGTTCAACAAGGCGAAGCAGTCTACGTTGAAAAACTTAGTGCCAATGCAGGCGACAAGGTTACTTTTGACCAAGTTGTTTTTGTTGGTGGCGATTCAACTAAGATTGGTACGCCATTAGTTTCAGGTGCTTCAGTAACTGGAACAGTTGAAAAGCAAGGTCAAGAAAAGAAGGTTGTTACCTTCAAGTACAAGGCTAAGAAAGGTCAACACACGAAAGTTGGTCATCGTCAACCATATACCAAGGTTGTTATTGATGCTATCAACGCATAATTTCTGTGGGTGATCATTTATGATTCAAGCAGCATTTGACTACGATAATGACAACCGGATTATTGGCTTTAAATTAACTGGTCACGCTGATAGCGGGCCATACGGTAGTGATATCGTTTGTTCTGCAGTTTCAGCGTTATCGATTAGCACTGTCAATGGTTTATCGACTGTGGCTTCTATTGAGCCAGTAGTGGTCGCTAAACAGGAGGAGGGTGGCTTCTTAAGTCTCCGGATGCCTCCGGTTGATGACTATATTCAAGATCGAATTAGTCAGGCATTATTGCAAAGCTTTCAAAATGGACTTTTAGATGTCGAAAAACAATATTCGGATTATATTCGAATTAACTAATCTTTTATGGAGGTGAAACTCATGTTAGAAATGAACTTACAATTCTTCTCTCACCATAAAGGGGGCGGTTCTACTGCCAACGGTCGTAATTCTGCCGGACGTCGTCTCGGTACTAAGGCTGCTGATGGTTCTACTGTAACCGGTGGTTCAATCCTTTACCGTCAACGTGGTACTCATATTTACCCAGGTGCTAACGTTTTGCGTGGCAACGACGATACTTTGTATTCAAAGATCGACGGTGTCGTTCGCTTCGAACGTAAGGGCCGTGATAAGCGTCAAGTTTCCGTTTATCCTGTAACAGAAGCTGCAGCTAGATAACAAAAAGGTCCCTCAGGGGCCTTTTTTATTTGGCTTTTTAGGATTTAGAAGGGTGGACTTATCGTGAATACTCGTCTCGAACGGCTTCAATCAAAGTTTGAATCGCTGCGTATTGATGCATTCTTAGTCACCAACACAGTGAATAAGCAATACCTGACCGGTTTCGACGGTGATGGTGTGGTTTTAGTAACAGCTAGTAAAACTTACGTTATCACGGACTCACGGTATGAAACAGCTTTGGCGGCGTTTGACCATGATTTTGATGTGCTTATTACACGTTATTATTTAGAAGCTGCAGCGCAGCTGATTAGCAAACAACAGATATCAGTTTTAGGGTTCGAGGATAGTCTACCATACCACGACTATGATCGAATTGACGAATTGATGAGTTCGGATATCGTTCCGATGACGCATTTGATCGAACAGATGCGAGAAATCAAATCAGTTGATGAAATTAGGGTGCTTAAACACGCCTGTGAACAGACGATCGTTGGCTTTAATCGGCTTCTGCCATTGATTAAACCTGGCGTGACGGAACGCTACCTAGCCAATCAATTGGACGCAATCATGCGCGGTTTAGGGGCTGAAAAAGCCAGTTTTGACACGATTGTTGCTAGTGGTGAACGTGCAGCACTGCCTCATGGTGCTGCAACAGATAAGCAGGTTCAGATGGGCGAGATGATCACCATTGATTTTGGCTATGAGTTTGCTGGTTATACCTCTGATTTGACTCGGACCATCGCTTTAGGAGATCCAGGTGAAAAGCTGAAGCAGGTTTATGGGGTTGTTCAACACGCTCAGCGAGCGATTATTGCTGCTATAAAGCCTGGTGTAACTGGTCAGCAATTAGATGCCATTGGCCGGCAAATCATTTCAGCAGCTGGATATGGCGACTTTTTTAATCACGGTACGGGGCATGGCATTGGTTTAGATATTCATGAGGGACCAGCGTTATCTACTCGTTCAGAAGATCAAATGATCGCTGGTAATGTGATTACGGTTGAACCCGGTATCTATCTACCACAGCTTGGCGGCATCCGAATTGAAGACGATATTTTGGTTACTGAGTCGAGCCATCAGATTTTGACAACGGGTGCAACCAATCTGATTGTCTTGTAATTCCTAATTATTTGCGGGTGTGGCTTGCAATTGCCTGCACTTAATTGGTATTATTAATAAGAATTATTTAGGAGGAAACACAATATGGCAATTTCTACAGCAGATTTTAAAAACGGTTTAACAATTGAGGTTGACGGTGCTATTTGGCGGATTGTTGAATTCCAGCACGTTAAGCCTGGTAAGGGTGGTGCTTTCGTACGTTCAAAGTTAAAGAACTTACGGACTGGCGCCGTTCAAGAAAAAACTTTCCGTGCAGGTGCTAAGATGGAACAAGCGCCAATCAACACGCGGAAGATGCAGTATCTATACGCAGACGGTGATTCAAGAGTCTTCATGGATACTGACAACTACGAACAAGTTGAAGTCCCTGATGAAGCAATCAAGGATCAATTACAATATCTGCAAGAAAACATGGAAGTCAGCCTTATCCAATACGGCTCAGAGACTTTGGGCATCGAAGTTCCTAATACTGTTGTTTTGACAGTTACTGCCACTGAACCTGGCATTAAGGGTAACACTGCTTCTGGTGGCTCAAAACCAGCTACTATGGATACTGGACTAGTTGTTCAAGTGCCATTCTTTGTTAATGAAGGTGACAAACTTTCTATCAACACGCAGGATGGTTCATATATCTCACGTGCCAACTAGACCCGTTCTATAAAGGGATACGTTGATGTTTGATCAACTGTCCTCTCAAAGCCATAAGCTGGTACGGAACGTGCCTTAGTAAACTGTTGTGTACTGCATCATACAAGATGGCGTATACGGCAGCGATGTTCCTAGAAACTCGTTATGTCTGTGGTGACGAGTAGTTCACGAAACGGAGGCTTAAAATTGGCTGAAGATACAAACATTGTTTTAAAAGCAACTGAGCCTACTTTGGGTAAAATCGAGGTTGCGCCACAAGTGCTAGAAATCGTTGCTGGCATTGCTGCTAGTGATGTTGACGGCGTATCAAGAATGCGCGGTTCTCTGGCAAACAGTGTCAATGAATTATTTGGGAAAAAGGAACGCGGTAAAGGCGTTAAACTGTCTGTAACAGGAGAATCATTAAACGTTGATGTGTATGCGTATTTAAATTATGGCGTATCAGTACCAAAGGTTGCGTTGGCGATTCAAGAACAAGTCAAGCAGCAGCTTTTGTTTATGACTGACTTACATGTCAATGAAGTGAATGTCCATATTCAGGGTGTGATTCCTGAAAAGACGGAACAGGCAGTGGACCCTGATAATCTATTCGACGATGATAATGATGAAAGTGAAAATGGTGAGGATAAGTGACTGAAGAATTAAATCGACACCAAATCCGCACTCGCGCCTTTCAAACGTTATTTGCAATGAACGCTAATCCAGAAGCTGATCGACAGGTCATTTACCAACAGTTATTATCTGATGAAGATGGTGTAGCTGCGGATGTTCCTGCATACTTAGAGAAATTGGTAGATGGGGTCTTAGAAAACCAAGACCAACTAGATGCCCAAATCAAAAAGTATTTGACTACTGGCTGGACATTACAACGAATCGCGAAAACTGATTTGGTCATTTTGCGCATCGCTTTTTATGAATTGGATTACCAAGCTGATATTCCAAAGCGGGTAGCCGTCAACGAAGCCTTGGAGTTAGCAAAACAATTTAGTGATGATCGTTCACGCCGCTTTATCAATGGTGTGCTGTCACACGAAATTGAACCAGAAAAATAGTTTCTCTCAGTAAGTCGGTAGTAATCATGATGATTACTACCGGCTTTTTTAGGTGCTAAAATTTTTAACGCTAAAGGCTTGGTAGTTTTCAAAATAAGTCATTCTTTTGGTGAGACCAATAGCGCTTAACAAATTGAAATGTGATAAAATAATATGCAGTAGATTTGCAAAATTGTGATGAGAAATCATTAAACATACAAAGATAGTGAGAGTGAAGGTAATGGCAGAATTAATTGATGGTAAACAGTTGGCGAAGACAATTAATGCTCAGACCCAACAAGCTGTGACACAACTGAAGGCGCAGGGAATCAGTCCTAAATTAATCGTCATTATCGTTGGTGACGATCAAGCAAGTCAGATTTATGTTCGTAACAAGCATCGTAAAGCAATGCAGATGGGAATCATTTCTGAAACCAAACAGTTGCCTGAAGAAACGTCCCAAGCGGAGCTATTGGAGATCATTGATCAGTATAATCACGACGATACGGTTCATGGACTCATGGTTCAGTCACCACTACCTCCACAGATTGATGAAGATGCGGTCACTCGTGCCATTTCACCAGCTAAGGATGCAGATGGTTTTAATCCTGTAAACGTTGGCAACTTGTATTCAAATTCACCACTTAATTTCCCCGTCTCATGCACACCTAAGGGAATTATGACGATGCTAGCGGCCTATCACGTCAAACTAGCGGGTGCTAATGCCGTGATTGTCGGTCGTTCTAATATTGTTGGTCGACCAATGGCGGCACTGCTACTGAATGCCAGTGCCACGGTTACCGTGGTTCACAGTCATACTAAAGACATGAAAGCCTATACCCGTGAGGCTGATATTTTAATCGTTGCTACAGGGATCGCTCATTTGATTAAGGGTGAAGACATTAAACCGGGTGCCACCGTGATTGATGTGGGGATGAATCGCGATGAAAATGGTAAGTTAACGGGTGATGTTGACTTTGAGAGCGCCGAATCAGTGGCCGGTAAGATTACCCCGGTTCCAGGTGGTGTTGGGCCAATGACAATCGCAACCCTATTGCAGCAGACCGTTGAATTAGCAAAATGGAGTGAATAATTTGGCACCTAGTGAGTATTTAACTGTCAGTGCGCTAACAAGTTATATTAAACGTAAATTTGATGTTGACCCCTATTTGGGAAAAGTTTATTTGACCGGTGAAATTTCGAACTTTAGACTTCGGCCTAACGCCCATCAGTATTTTAGCCTGAAAGATGATCATGCTAAGATTAGCGCAATTATGTTCAAGTCGGCTTTTTCGAAGGTTAAATTTACACCGGAGGAAGGGATGAAAGTCCTAGTTACCGGGCGAATTTCGTTATACGAGCCAAGTGGCAGTTATCAGATTTACGTGGACCACATGGAACCTGATGGTGTTGGTCAGCTTTATCAAGCTTATGAGCAGTTAAAGCGAAAGCTGAGCCAAGAAGGAATCTTCTCAGCACCTAAGAAGCCATTGCCGCGCTTTCCTAAACGAATTGCGGTAGTGACTAGTCCTAGTGGGGCCGTGATTAGAGATATCATTACAACGGCTCGTCGTCGCTACCCGATTGCACAAATTGTTTTGTTTCCAGCTTTGGTACAGGGAAATGAGGCGGCAGGAGACATTGTTCGTCAAATTGAACGCGTGAATCGGTTGGGTCATTTTGACACGTTAATCATTGGCCGTGGTGGTGGTTCGATCGAGGATTTATGGCCGTTTAACGAAGAAGCAGTGGCTCGGGCAATTTTTGAAAGCCAAATTCCGGTCATTTCTTCAGTAGGACACGAAACCGACACGACCATTGCGGACTTGGTGGCAGATGTACGGGCGGCAACACCAACCGCAGCTGCTGAGCTAGCAGTACCGGTTTTAAGTGATGTGCTCTTAGAAATTAATCAAGATCGCGTGCGAATTTATCATGCCTTTCATCATCACCTGGCCATGTATCAAGAACAGCTGAAAAAGTTGCGCGAAGCCTATGTTTTTCAGCAGCCAGAACGTTTATATGAAGGGTACAGTCAAAAAGTTGATCAGCTAACTGCACAGCTACAACAGACCATGTCACACCGTCTCAGTTTAGTTCACGCGCAGGTCGACGCAGTTGATAAGCGGTTGAAGGTGGCTTCTCCGGCTGTTCAAATAACCCAACTAGAGCAAAATCGCCGCGATTTGACGGCACGGCTGGACCGTGGTGTGCAACAGGATTTTAATCAGCAAAAGCAGCGTTTAGCCGAGCTAGTGCAATCATTAGATTATTTAAGCCCACTAAAAATTATGGGGCGTGGATATAGCTACGTGACCAGCAACCAAAAAGTGGTGGCTGATGTTAACCAACTTCATCAAGGAGATGAAGTGGTGATGCACCTGACAAACGGGCAGGCAAACGCAACAATCAAAGCAATTCAACCTAATAAAAAGGATGGCCTATCATGAGTGAAAAACCAGCGAATAACAAGACGTCGACTGAAAACCCAACGTTTGAAGAGAATCTTAACCACCTTGAAGAAATTGTGACGTCACTTGAAAAGGGAAATGTTCCCTTGGAAGAGGCGCTGTCACAATTTAAACAAGGCGTAACGTTGAGCCATGATCTACAAGTCAAGTTAACCGAAGCTGAAAAGACGTTGGCCCAAATGATGAATGACGACGATCAGACTGAACCATTTGAAGTTTCTGAGGATGATAAGAATGAATGATGCTTCATCAATTTTAAAAACGTTTGAAGCTGATTATGTGCCTCAAATCAACAAAACACTGCAACATCTTGATGCAGGCTGGATTGATCAGCCAATCTTGCAATCAGCAATGACTTATTCAGTGGATGCTGGCGGCAAACGGTTGCGGCCACTGCTGACATTAGCCGTATTGAAGACGTACGGTGTTACCCTAACAGAAGGGCGATTAATGGCCGCTAGTGCGCTGGAACTGTTGCATACTTATTCACTGATTCATGATGATCTGCCAGCAATGGATAATGATGATCTGCGTCGTGGTGTGGCAACCAATCACGTTAAGTTTGGTGCTGGAATGGCGACGCTAGCTGGCGATGGCTTGCTGACGTTGGCATTTGAATGGTTGAGTAAGGCAGATATTCCTGCAGCTCAACAGTTATCATTGGTGCGGGCCTTAAGTCACGCAGCGGGGCCAGCAGGAATGGTTGCGGGTCAAGCTCAAGATATTTCAAGTGAACACCATCAGTTGAAGATTGAACAACTGGCCAAGCTGCATCGTCAAAAAACGGGTGCTTTACTGCACTACGCGGTTGAAGCTGGTTGTATTATGGCTGATATTGGTGAAACTGAACGGCAAGATCTGCTAAAATTTGCTGATCAATTTGGTCTGGCATACCAGATCTATGATGATCTATTAGACGTTACTTCTACGGCTCAACAACTTGGTAAGAAGACACATAAGGATGCTGAGGAAGAAAAGAATACTTATCCTGGCTTGTTCGGCGTTGAGGGTACCAAGTTGCGATTAAAACAAGTTGTGAAATCAGCTGAGACTCAGTTAGTGGATTTAGCGCAAACAACCGGTAGAGATTATCAGTTATTAAACGCCTTTTGCAGTTATTTTAAAATTAAGGAATAGGGGTCATTATGGATAAACAACGCGTTGACGTATTACTAGTAACTCAGGGATTATTCGAGTCCCGCGAACAGGCAAAACGTGCTGTAATGGCGGGTGAAGTCCTTGGCAATAATGAAGAGCGGCTGGATAAGCCAGGCGTCAAGATCCCCGTGGATACCGACCTGCATATTAAAGGCAAGCCGCTACCTTATGTGAGTCGGGGAGGGTTAAAATTAGCCAAAGCACTTAAGGTTTTTGACATCGATGTAGCCGATCGTGTCGTTTTAGATATTGGCTCTTCAACTGGTGGTTTTACGGATGTGATGCTGCAAAACGGTGCTAAAATGTCATATGCGCTAGATGTTGGTAGTAACCAGCTGGTTTGGAAGCTACGCCAAGACCCACGAGTGGTCGTTATGGAACACACTAATTTCCGTTACAGTAAGCCTGAAGATTTTACTGAAGGCCAACCCAGTTTCTCATCAATCGATGTGTCGTTTATCTCACTGAGTTTGATCCTGCCACCACTGAAGCAGATTTTAGCTGCGGATGGCGAGGTTGTGGCATTGATCAAGCCGCAATTTGAAGCAGGTCGCGAGCACGTGGGTAAACATGGTATTGTGAAGGATCCTAAAATCCATGAGGACGTCATTCAAAAGGTGATTCAACTTGCTGTGGAAAGTGGCTTTAGCCCATTACATTTGGATTTCTCGCCAATTACTGGTGGTGAAGGTAACATTGAATTTCTGATTCATTTGAAATCCGTTGCTGGTACGCCAGAAATTGGGTCTGAAATTAACGTTAAGGAAACCGTTGAATCCGCTCATCGCATATTAACTGCATAAAAATCGCATTTTGCTTTTAAAATGAGGATCTTAGCTGTATGATGTATTTAAATGATTTTTCCGATTGGAGATGGTGTGACGTGAAGAAACAAGACCGACAACGTTTAATTCGTCAATTACTGAGTTCGCAGGATATTGAACGCCAAGAAGATTTTGTTCGTTTGCTAGAGGAGCAAAATATTCACGTGACTCAGGCCACAATTTCACGGGACATCAAGGAAATGCAGTTAGTTAAGGTTCCCGCTGCTTCTGGCGGTTATCGCTATAACATGCCAATTCAAAAGACGCTTGATACGAAGAAAAAATTAAAGCGAACTTTACAAGATGCATACGTCAGTGTGGCCGTTCAGGGTAAAGACGTGATCATCAAAGTCTTGCCTGGTAATGGTCCAGCAACTTCTGCGTTAGTTGATCAGATGGATTTTGATTTTGTTTTTGGCACCATTGGCGATGACAAAACTGTCTTGGCGATTTGCACGGATGATGAGGGCGCATTGCAGTTGCAATCAGTCATCAACGAGTTATTAGAATAAACACGAGTTAGGCTGGCGTTAAGCGTCTGGTCTAGCTCGTTTTTCCGTTATCAGGTATAATGAGTCTAGACAACTTACAGGGGGTAATGCGGTGCTTCAGGAACTTTCAATTAAAAATTTTGCGATTATTGCTAGCTTGGACGTTGAATTTGAAAATGGTATGACAGTCCTGACCGGTGAAACGGGTGCCGGGAAGTCCATCATTATTGATGCAGTCGGACTGTTAGCTGGTGGTCGCGGTTCACAGCATTTTGTGAGAACTGGTGCTGATAAGGCCATTATTCAAGGTGCGTTTGTATTTCCTGAGAACGGGCAAACGTATCATCAACTTGACCAGCTTGGAATCGATCACGATGATGGCACGGTGATTTTACAACGGGAGATTTATCGTAGTGGCCGTAATGTTTGTCGCATTAATGGCATGTTGGTGAATACGAATACGCTCAAGCAGCTTGGCGAGACCATTGTGGATATTCATGGCCAAAATGAACACCAAGAATTAATGCAACCAGATAAGCATTTGCGCTTATTAGACGAATTTGGCGGTGATGAGCTACTAGCAATCAAGTCAAAATATCAAAGTACGTATCAAGACTACCAGCACTTGCACCATTCAATGGTGTCTCGTAACACCCATCAAAAAGAATGGGCGCAGCGGTTAGACATGTTGCGTTTTCAAGTTAAGGAAATTGAGGATGCTCAGCTGCAGTCTGATGAAGAAACAAACCTCAGTCAACAACGTGACCGGCTGATGAATTTTCAAAAAATTAATACGGCGCTTCAGGAGGGCTATCTGGCTTTAAATGGCGATGAGGAAGTCACTGGTGCTTTGGATTTAAGTGGTAAAGCGATGGATTCGCTGTCTTTAATTGCGGATTTAGACCCTGATTTCAAACAGCTATCTGATTCTTTACAGTCCGCCTATTATGCCTTGCAAGATGCTTCTGGCGAAATTTCCAAGCAAGTCGATCAGCTGGAATGGGATGACAACAAACTTGATGAGATTGAAGCACGTTTGGATGTTATTCACCAACTAAAACGGAAATATGGTGATTCGGAAAAGCAGATTTTGAGCTATTTAACCCGAATCAAAAAAGAGTTGGCTGATATGGAAGCTGCTGAAATTGATGAAAGTGACCTAGATGAACAGTTGGATAAAAAGGAACAGCAACTGCTTAAGTACGGTGCGCAATTAACGGCAGAGCGAAAGAAAATCTCAGCCAAACTTGAAAAGGCGATTCAGTCGGAACTGAAAGATTTATACATGTCAAAAACGGTGTTTCAGGTTCGGTTTAAACCAACCAATGAGCAGCAATATTTTGCCACTGGCATGGACGACGTTGAGTTTTACATTCAACCTAACCCTGGTGAGGAAATTCGACCATTAGCAAAAATTGCTTCAGGTGGTGAGTTATCACGACTGATGCTGGCACTGAAAACCATTTTTTCTAAGTCACAGGGTGTCACTTCGATTATTTTTGATGAAGTCGATACCGGTGTTTCGGGCAGGGTAGCACAAGCCATTGCGGAAAAAATTAGCGGGATTGCTAATGAATCGCAAGTACTGTGCATTACTCATTTACCGCAAGTTGCTGCTATGAGCGACCACCATTACTTTATTGATAAGCAAATTAAAGGTAAGCGAACCCTTACCCATATCAAAAAATTGGCTCAGTCAGACCGGGTTAAAGAGTTAGCTCGAATGTTGGCTGGAACAACCGTCACGGAGCTGACGTTAGACCATGCTAAAGAATTACTGGATATGGCCACTGAGGAAAAACAGCAACGCGCTTAGCGAGATAATACTAAAGGCATGCAAAAAGGCGTGTTGGCAGTTCCAGGTTTCGAACTGTTAGCACGCCTTCAATATTAAGATTTCAACTGATTCATTTTAGGTTTAACGGTAATCGTTGCGCTCTACAAACATAATCTGATTCAAATGTGCGACCTGAGTAATATTTTGACTGGCATTCGTGACTAATAAGGTATTCTTTGGTCCCTTGGCGAGATAACCAGACATTAATGCTTGTTCCTCACCGGTTTGACGAAGATGGAGCGTAACGTGATAGTGACGAGTCAGCGCCTGTGCCAAAAAGTAATCTCGTTGTTCCTGCGGCATTCCCATTGGTTCAGCATCTTCCATCACTAAAAACTGACGGTATCGATCGTTTAACTGGGACGATATTTTCTTAATTGCAGATACTTGATTGGACATTTTAATCACCTCGAACATTTGTTTGCGTTTATTATTATACGAACCTGTGTTTGCTTTTGCAAGGATAAATTTCACTAATTTTGAAAAATCTTCGCTAAAGCTTGTCAAAGCGCGGTATCCCGTGCGATAATAAATTATTATCACTCTGAAAATATATAAGGGGATCTCAAGTAATGACAAAAAGAGGTATGTTGATTGTGTTATCTGGTCCGTCCGGTGTCGGTAAAGGGACCGTTCGTAAGGCGTTGTTTGATGAACCAGACACTGATTTTCAGTACTCCATTTCCATGACTACCCGTAAACCACGCGAAGGTGAACGAGATGGCGTTGATTATTTCTTTGTTTCAAAAGAGCAGTTCGAAGAAAACATTAAGAACGGTGAAATGCTCGAATATGCTAAGTATGTTGACAATTACTACGGTACGCCATTAAAATATGTGAATGAGACCTTAGATTCAGGTAAGGATGTTTTCTTGGAAATTGAAGTAAACGGTGCAATGCAGGTTCGGGCTAATTGCCCAGATGCTGTCTTTGTCTTCTTGACCCCGCCTGATTTAATGGAATTAAAGCACCGACTGATCAATCGTGGCACCGAAGAGATGAGCGTGATCAACGCGCGGATCAAAAAAGCGGTTGGTGAAATTAAAATGATGCGTAACTATGATTATGCCGTTGTTAATGATGAAGTTGAAAACGCGGTGGCGCGGATTAGAACGATTATTCGTTCTGAACGGTTGAGAGTTACGCGTGTGATGCCAGATTATGAACAGATGTTATTAGAGGGAGACGAATAGAATGTTATTATATCCATCAGTAGATAAGTTACTTGAACGTGTTAATTCCCGTTATTCTTTGATTATGCTTGCCAGTAAGCGAGCACACGAGTTAGAGGCTGGTGCTAAGCCAATGCTTGACAGTTATGAATCACCAAAAACCATCGGCCGTGCGCTGGAAGAAATTGCGGCTGGTAAAGTCACCATTGATCCAGATGAAACTGATCCGCTTGGTTAAATTTAAGATTTCAGGACCGCTGTTTTGACCCTTAATAAATTGGGGTTAAGATGGCGGTTTTGTTTGTACAAGGTGCCATTTTCTCTGGTACAATGAAAGTTAAATTGATGAGATGTTTGGGGGAATTCAAATGGCTAAGCAACAACACGTAGCGTTATATGTAACTGGTAGTATCGCGGCCTATAAAGCACTGGCATTGACCCGACTTTTTGTTAAAGACGGGGCAGCTGTTCGTGTGGTGATGACCAAGGCTGCCGAAGCATTTGTCACACCGCTCAGCTTTCAAATACTATCGAAGAACGCTGTGGTTACTGATATGTTTGCTGGAGCGCAGGTGAAAGCCGTTGACCATATTGAACTGGCTGACTGGACCGATTTAGCAGTTGTAGCACCCGCAACTGCTGATATCATTGCTAAGTTGGCCAACGGGATTGCAGATGATATGGCCAGTTTGACACTGTTAGCAACCACTGCACCTAAACTGGTGGTGCCTGCGATGAATCAGCATATGTTGGAAAACTCGGCAACTCAACGTAATCTCGCTACCTTAAAGCAAGACGGGATAACCGTTATGACGCCGGCCAGTGGCTTTTTGGCAGAGGGCTATAGCGGTCGGGGACGAATGCCGGAACCTGAGACCATTATGCAAACCGTTAAAAGCTTAAAACCGCATACTACGCCATTAACTGGTAAAAAAGTGGTCGTGACAGCCGGGGGGACTCGTGAACGAATCGATCCAGTTCGGTTTATTACGAATGATTCTTCTGGCAAAATGGGGTATGCGCTTGCTGAAGAAATGCGAGATCAGGGTGCGGACGTCACCTTGATTTCCGCGCCTACCAAGTTAGAGGCACCAGTAGGCGTTAATTTAGTTCCCGTATTGACTACTGAAGACTTGGCGGAAGCTGTGACCAAGTTTTTCAAGCAAGCTGATATTCTTGTGATGGCAGCAGCAGTTGCTGATTTTAAGCCCCTTAACAGCGCAGACCAAAAGATTAAAAAATCGGCTGACAATGATCAAATGACACTTCAGCTGACCAAAACGGCTGATATTTTAAAACAAGTCGCCAAGTTAAAACGACCGGATCAAATTACCGTGGGTTTTGCTGCCGAGACGCAAAATCTACTGGATAATGCGCAAAAGAAACTGGTCAGCAAACAGCTTGATCTGTTAATTGCAAATGATGTTTCGAAGCCTGGCGTGGGCTTCAATGGTGATACGAACCAAGTCACCATTTTGCAACCGGGCCAAGCGCCAATTAAAACCAAATTGGCTGATAAACACGTTATTGCTAAACAAGTGGTTGACCAAATTAGTCAACGCGTACAAAAAGAGGGATAGTATGACGCAAATTGCTGAGGTCATCGTGGATGTACCCACGATGCAGACCAATACGCCTTATTCGTATGAAATTCCGGCTGCCTTAGTTGATCAACTTCAGCCAGGTATGCGGGTGGTAGTCCCCTTCGGCAATGGCGGTCGTAAAGTTCAGGGATTTGTTTGGCAAATCAAGAGTGATGCTGCACCTGATCCAGAGGTGACGTTAAAAGTGGTCGAAACCGTCATGGATCCCGCGCCAGTTGTTAACGCTGAACTATTACAGCTTTCTGATTGGTTAGCAAATACCACGTATGCTTTTACCATTACCTGCCTGCAAACGATGCTGCCTAATGCACTGAAAGCCAAATATCAAAAATGGGTGAGTCCTACAGATCAATTACCTACTGACATCCGGACCAGTCTATTTGGTGGTGAAAGAGAATTATTGTGGGATGACACGCTGCCCACCGAAACCGTCAAACAGTTACTGGCACTTAATCGCCAGCATCTGGTCAATGTTCGTTATGAGGTTAGCAGCAAGTCACAGGTCAAAACGATGATGATGGTTCGGCCGACCGCGAATCGTGAAGACTTGACCATGGCAAAAAAACAGCTGCGGAAAACAGCGGTTAAGCAAGCAAAACTGATTGATTATTTAATGGATCACGCCGAACCAATCAGCCAAATTGAATTAGAACGCAAAATCAACGTTTCCAGCAGTATTTTAAAAACGGGAGAAGCAAACGGGTGGCTGACTCGTCAAGCCGTTGAAGTTTATCGCGATCCTTTTCAGACAGCCGTGGTTAAAACCCGACCGTTGCAATTGAATCCGGATCAGACAAAAGCAGTGAGCGCCATTTGCGCTGCCACAGACCACGAAAAAGCTGAAACCTTCTTGTTAGAGGGCGTGACGGGTAGCGGTAAGACTGAAGTTTACCTCCAAACGATTGCTAACGCGCTGTCTCATGGGAAGCAGGCACTGATGCTAGTCCCCGAAATTTCGTTGACACCGCAGATCGTTGGTCGTGTTCGGGGGCGGTTTGGTCAAAAAGTAGCCGTTTTACACAGCGGTCTGTCTGGTGGAGAACGTTTCGATGAGTGGCGTCGAATTCAGCGTGGAGAAGCGCAGGTTGTGGTTGGTGCTCGTTCTGCTGTTTTTGCACCGTTGACTCATTTAGGGGTCATCGTGGTGGATGAAGAACACGAAAGCAGTTATAAGCAGGATGATAACCCGAGATATCACGCAAGAGACGTGGCATTATGGCGGTCACGATACCATAACTGTCCCGTTGTTTTAGGCAGTGCGACACCTTCACTAGAAAGTCGAGCACGGGCTGAAAAGAACGTGTATACTAGACTATTATTGCCGTATCGGGTCAATCATCAGCAGCTGCCGGAAGTGACCATTGTGGATATGACCGAAGAACTGCGGCACCACAAAGAAAGTAATTTTTCTGGGAGCCTACTGCAGGCTTTGGAGAAACGGCTTGACCGTGGTGAGCAGTCGCTGCTAATGTTAAATCGGCGGGGTTATTCGTCATTTGTAATGTGTCGTGACTGCGGTTTTGTGTTGCAGTGTCCTAACTGTGATATTTCACTGACACTTCATATGGACACCAAAACCATGAAATGCCATTATTGCGGGCATGAGGAGCCAATTCCACACGTTTGTCCTAGTTGTCACGGACATCACATCCGCTATTATGGTACGGGGACCCAAAAGGTTGAACAGGAACTGACTGAACTGTTACCGGCTGCTCGAGTCATTCGGATGGATGTGGATACGACCCGTCGAAAGGGCGCTCACGAACGACTATTAAAACGGTTCGGCGACCATAAAGCCGATATTTTATTGGGAACACAAATGATCGCTAAAGGGTTAGATTTTCCTGATGTGACGCTAGTTGGCGTCCTAAACGCTGATACGGCTTTAGGACTGCCGGATTTTCGTGCCAGTGAACGGACTTTTCAATTGCTGACTCAGGTCAGTGGTCGAGCAGGCCGGGCCGAAAAGACTGGTCAGGTCTTCATTCAGACGTATAATCCGGATCATTACGCGATTCAATTAGCGAAAACTCAGAATTACGAAAAGTTCTTCGTTAGAGAAATGCAACTACGTCATCGCGGTAACTATCCGCCATATTACTTTGCGGTCAAGTTAACCGCTAGTGACGAAGACGAACGGCAAGCTGCTGAAGCGATGATTAAAATAGTGCGTCAGTTAAAGGCAGTTTTGAGTCCACAAGCCATTATCCTTGGCCCTACGCCGGGAGCTATTGCACGAGTGAACAAACGTTATTACTATCAGTTAGTAATCAAATATAAACGCGAACCCAAACTGGATGATGCCTTGTTTACCATTTTGGGACAGGCACAAAAACAGCGTCGTGGTGGATTACAAATTGCCATTGACCGAAATCCAATGAGTTTTATGTAAACAACGAAGGAGAAAAAAATGACTTCAATTGTATTTATGGGTACACCAGAATTCTCGGCACCAATTTTAGAAGCACTGATTCAGAATCATTATGCTGTCAAAGCAGTGGTGACTCAACCCGATCGTCCCGTTGGCCGAAAACACGTCTTAACGGCTTCACCAGTAAAAAAAGTTGCAGTTGCACATCAAATTGAAGTTTTGCAGCCGGCTAAAATTGGTGGCAGCGATGAAATGGCGCGGGTCATTGAGATTGCACCCGATTTTATTGTCACCGCAGCCTTTGGTCAATTTTTGCCTACTAAACTGTTAAAGGCAGCTAAGACCGCCGCTATTAATGTTCATGCCTCGCTACTACCAAAGTATCGTGGTGGGGCACCCGTCCACTATGCCGTTATGAATAACGACCCTGAGACCGGTGTTTCGATTATTTATATGATCAAGAAAATGGACGCTGGCGATATCATCAGTCAGCGTGCCATTCCCATTGAAAAAACGGATGATGTTGGTAGCATGTTTGATAAACTCAGCTTGCTTGGGAGAGATTTATTACTGGAGACGTTACCGAAGTTAGTTGACGGTGATGTGACTCCAGTACCGCAAGATGAATCAAAAGTGACCTTTTCACCCACTATCAAACCGGATGAAGAAGAAGTTGATTTTACCATGTCAGCTGAAATGATTGATGCGAAGATTCGCGGTTTGCGGCCGTTTCCGACGTCATATATTATTTTGTCCGGAACTCGAACGAAGCTTTGGGACGTCACGGTCTTACCTGATAAAACCGAGTTGACACCTGGCAAAGTCGTTGTCCACGAAAAACACCGGTTAGTCCTATCAACCGGCAATCATGGCACCCTGCAAATCAATGAATTACAGCCTGCTGGTAAACCAAAACAAACTATCACAGATTTTCTAAACGGAACTGAGGATGCCCTAACAGAGGGCGAACAGGTGGTTAAACTATGAGTAAAATTGATAACAACCCACGGTCATTAGCAGTTACAGCACTGACCCGTGTCAAAAATGGCGCGTATTCAAATCTTCAATTAAACCAGATGATCGATCAATCAAACATGTCACAACGAGATGCTGGCTTGATGACGACCATTGTCTACGGCGTCATTCAGCATCGGTTGACGATTGACTATCAGTTAGCACCATTTATCAAAAATCAAAAACGGGTTGCTGACTGGGTCATGATCCTGCTAGAAACTGCAGTGTATCAGATGCAGTATTTGGAACGTGTGCCTAAGCGAGCTATTTTTGACGAATCGATTCAGATTGCTAAAACGCGCGGTCATGAAGGTATTCGGCGTTTTGTGACGGGTGTGCTGCACCAAATGGACCGGGTTGGTATCAATGATCCAGCCGATATTGACGATCCTATTAAACGTCAAAGTTTGACCTATTCCGTTCCAGAATGGCTGATTAATGCATTGAATGACCAATTAGGCGCTGAAAAGGCTATTAGTGTGCTAGAAAGTATCAATCATCCTGCCAACCAGTCTGTTCGGGTGGCTACTGATCAAATTTCAATGGCGGATGCCAAGGCAGCGTTAGAAGCCGAGGACTACAAAGTTAGCGAAAGCCAAGTTGCCGCAGAGGGTTTTGTTCTTAAAGGCAAACCCGCTAATCAAGCCCAACTGTTCCATGATGGTCAGATCACGATCCAAGATGAAAGTGCGATGCTGCCAGCAGAAAGCATGCATATTAAGCCAGACATGATGATTTTAGATGCTTGCTCCGCTCCTGGTGGTAAGACTGTTCAAATTGCCGGTCAGCTATCAGCTGATGATCGTGGTCAAGTAGTGGCCTTGGATATTCACGAACATAAAGTTCAACTGGTTAAGCAAAATGCTAAGCGGATGCATGTCAATGACCGAGTTGTTACACAAGCCATTGATGCACGTAAAATTCAGGATGTTTTTGAAGACCAAACCTTCGATGAAGTTTTAGTAGATGCCCCATGTTCTGGGATTGGTTTAGTGCGCCGGAAGCCGGAAATTCGTTATGAAAAACAACTTAAAGACGTTGAAGCACTATCTAAAATTCAACTAGATATTTTGAACGCAGTTGCTCAAAAAGTAAAAATTAACGGTATAATAACTTACAGTACTTGTACGATACTTAATCAGGAAAATCGGGACGTGGTAGCGGCCTTCTTGGCTGACCATCCTGAATTTGAATCACAGCGAGTTGAAACAGCACTTGACTTGAAATCAGACCGAACAACTGATTATCTTGAAATTTACCCTGATGATTATGATTCTGATGGTTTCTTCATCAGTCAGTTCAAACGGGTACGTTAGTGGAGGATACAGATGCAGATTGCTTATGGAACAGCAATAGGGAAGCGCCGTAAAGATAACGAAGATAGTGTTGGTATCTTTACGAACCAGCAGGGTGTTAAGCTTGCCATCATCGCCGATGGAATTGGTGGTAATCAAGGAGGCGACGTCGCTTCTGAGATGGCAGTTACCCATATTGGTCATTCATTCAAAGCAAGCAACGCCCAAACCATTGATGACACAAAAGATTGGCTGCAAAAGCAGATCTCTTCTGAAAATCAGGATATTCGTAACCGTTCGGAACAGTTTATTGATCTTAAGGGAATGGGCACAACCATTGTTTTAGCCGTTATTTTCAAGCAGACGGTTTTAATTGGCAATATTGGTGATAGCCGGGGTTACTTGCTGCGTGATCACGTTTTTTCTCAGGTGACTGAGGACCATTCATTGGTGAATGAGCTGGTCAAACGTGGTGAACTTTCAAAACAAGCTGCACGTGTCCATCCGAAGAAAAATGTCATTACACGGTCATTAGGAATCGAAAAGGCTGTTCAGATTGATATGCATTTTCTTGAATTAACCGATAATGATATGTTGTTGCTTTGTTCAGATGGCCTCAGCGATATGGTCAATGATGATCAAATTCAAACTGTGCTTGAAAATGACGCAACCTTACAGGAAAAGTGCGATCAGCTTATTCAGCTAGCCAATGATGCTGGCGGTTTAGATAATATTAGTGTAATCTTAATCGACGATCGATCGGAGGTGGCCAACTAATGCGACCAAATTACGTTTTAGGTGGCCGTTATCGGATCACCCAAGCCTTAGGCGAAGGTGGAATGGCCAATGTCTATCTAGCTCACGATCTTATTTTAGATCGCGACGTGTCAGTGAAACTATTAAGACTTGATCTTCGAGACGATCCACATACCATCAAACGGTTTCAGCGCGAAGGATTGGCGGCAACTGAATTAGTCCATCCAAACATCGTCAGCGTGTATGATGTGGGTGAAGAAAACGGTATGCAGTACATGGTCATGGAATACGTGAAGGGTATGGACTTAAAGGCCTATATTAAACAACATTTTCCTATTCCGTATCAAGAAGTGATCAATATCATGGAACAGGTCCTGTCAGCAGTGGCGGTGGCCCATGATCATAACATTATTCACCGTGACTTAAAGCCTCAGAATATTTTGATTGATGAAAAAGGCGTTGCCAAAATCACCGATTTTGGAATTGCGGTGGCCATGTCAGAAAACGCGTTAACACAAACTAATACTGTGCTGGGTTCAGTCCATTATTTGTCGCCTGAACAAGCTCGTGGCGGCATGGCAACTAAAAAATCTGATATCTATTCGTTAGGTATTATTCTCTATGAACTCTTGACGGGAACGGTGCCTTTTAAAGGTGAAACGGCAATTTCAATTGCTATCAAGCATTTTCAATCCGAAATTCCCTCAGTACGTGAATTTGACCCGCGGATTCCACAAGCACTGGAAAACGTGGTCTTAAAAGCAACGTCTAAACGGCCTTCAGACCGCTATGAAACCGTCACTGATATGGCGAATGATTTAGAAACTTCTTTATCGCCACGACGAGCATCGGAATCTAAGTTTGTACCCGTTGAAGACGCTGATAACGGTGAAACCAAGGTTTTGGATAAATCAGCGTTACACTCTGAAGTTGCGCGTAACGAGCCCAAAACAGATGATACACCGCCATCGAAGCCTAAAAAACGTCATCGGCGTCGACGCTGGCTTTACGTTTTGCTTGGTCTGGCTGCGGTTTTGATTGCCATGGTTGGTCTGGCCTTTTGGCTTGGCCGTCCACAATCCGTGACAGTACCAGATGTCAGCGGCTTAACCATTGAAGAAGCCCAGCAAAAGCTTTCAGATAGCAATTTAGAGACAGGTTCAATTAAGCGGCAAGCCAGTGCAGACATTAAGAAAAATCTGGTGATTAAAACATCTCCCGGTGCGGAAGAATCTGCTAACAAAGATTCGAAAATTAAACTTTACGTTAGTACTGGCCCGCGGATGGTAAAAATCGGTAACTATATTGGTCAGTCTTATACCCGAGTCGCTGCTGTTTTAAAAGCCAAAGGGGTTACTGTTAGACGTCAAAACGAATCCTCTAATGAAGTGCCTATTGGAAGCGTGATGCAGCAAAGTGTTGAAAGCGGGCAGCGTATTAATCCGAAGGAAACTACAGTGACACTAACTGTTTCAGCTGGACAGCGTCAGTTGCAGTTAGACAACCTAATTGGCAAAAAGAAGGCGCAGATTCAACGTTATGCAACGCGTGAATCGCTTAATATTTCGTTCAAATACCGGTATGATAATGCAGATAAGGATACAGCTATTGACCAAAATCCGGCTGCCGGTAGCACGGTTAAGGAAGGTTCCACCGTTGTGGTGACACTGTCCAGAGGAAAGAAACCAGCCTCTAAATCGGAACCAAAAGTTGAAGATTTCAACGTTGATGTTAACATTCCGTTTGAGGCGAATAGCTCTAAGACTAGCGGTTCAGGTAAAACGAGTGTTTCTTCGACGTCAGGGGTCAATATTGTTCAGATTTATGTCCGTGACCACGATCATGATTACGGCACCGTTTATAAACAGTTGACCATTGCTCAAGATACCCAAGTCACGATTCCGTTTGCTGTTGAATCGGGTAAGAGTGGCGGTTATAAGATTATTCGGGATGGCAAGGTGATCTTGGCAGATAACAATGTCACTAAAAATGCGCATTAATCTGGCCGAATTCAAATAAATAATCCCCGTTCTGATGGTGACCATCAGGGCGGGGATTATTTGTTGCTTAAAAACTGAAACTTAGTTGTGAAGATCATTAAGTGAAAAAAGTAAGACTCATGAATATCATTTTTAAATAGCGTTTCTTAACTGTTTGCTGCTAATACAATCAACTATTGATCAGAATTGGCTTTCTCATCACTGAACGCAGCATGCAACGCAATCATTGCTGCTTTAGCCGAAATATTTGCAGCCATTTGAATGACTTCCCGAGAGGCTTCATCCTTGGTATCTGAAGTTAAATCGTCCACCCAAGCATGTAGTGCCTGAGAAGCTTTATCAAAATTAGGCTCATTGTTACTCATGATCATCATCACCTCCAGTAATAATTATCGCACTATCTATCAGTCACAGAAAGGTATCACGCCTGATTAAATAGTGGAAGATGGTCCTTTGTTAAGAAAATCTAAAATCGGTTCTTTTCGATACTAAGTGTTAGGAGAGAAGTAGCCTACCTGCTATACTCGCAGAGTTCTAGTCGCTGCCAACAACGAAAGGATTGTTTTTAATTCAATGAAATATTATATGGCTATCAGTGCTTCATTTCACGAGCCGAGTAAACGTCATTTAAGAAAGAACCGCAAAGATTTGTTTAACATTGTGATTGCCAGAATTAATGAGCACAACTTACAAGGCGTCACCAACCTTTTTTATCTTAACGTTGGTTATATTCCAAGCCATATCTATGAAAGTGTCCCGATTAACGGCGTTACTGTGTACCGCACTAAGCTTGGACGTGATGAATATAGCATCTTTCGCTCAACTGATTTCATCATTCAAAGTCAAGAAAAGGCTGATGAGATTATTGAGATGTTAAATCGTGAGTACGAAACGATTAAGTAAATGCTTACCGATATAGACTGATGTCATAATCTATCTTTTGTTTAAATTTTATAAATCTCCGTCCCGGATTTTTTGATTGGTAAGCCAAAATGGCAGCCAATTTTGATTTATTTTTGCTAAACCCTGTTAAATCAATGGACTTAACCCCAATAGTTCTTTTATAATGGACGAGGATTGGTTTTTAATTATTCAGAACTTAGAAGGGTGGCGTTGATGTGGCGGAAGGCCAAATTCGACAATCATTAAGCGGTTTTTACGATGTCATGACGGATTCAGGAACACTGGTGCGAACACGTGCACGGGGTAATTTTCGTAACCGAAAGATTACACCTTTAGTTGGTGACCGGGTTGTGATCGATGCGCCGAATGATCATGAAGGCTATATTTTAGAAGTTAAACCAAGGCATAATTCGTTGATTCGACCACCAGTTGCCAATGTTGATCAAGCAATCGTGGCAACGGCTGTGCGCGAGCCGGTTTTTTCGACTAATTTACTCGATCGACAGTTGTTAGCGCTAGAAATTGCGGATATCGAGCCTGTCATTTATCTGACAAAGACCGATCTGCTCACAGCAACTGAACAGGGTGAATTTGCTAGAACAGCAGATGATTACCGCAAAATTGGTTATCACGTTGTTTATACAGCGGAACCATTTTCAGCAGCTGCGATTCAAGAAGTTGACGATTTGCTAGCTGGTAAAGTGAGTGTCATCATGGGTCAGACTGGTGCCGGTAAATCGACATTGCTGAACCACGTTGCACCTGATTTAAAGCTTGAGACTGGTGAAATATCAGCCAGCTTACATCGTGGGAAGCATACGACCCGGCGAGTTCAGCTACTGGAAGTTGCGGGTGGCTTGATTGCTGATACGCCAGGATTTTCTTCGTATGATACCTTTTCACTTGATGCGCGGGAATTAGGCAAGTATTTCCGTGAGTTTCGTAGGGCATCCGTGGACTGTCGTTTTCGAGGCTGTGTTCACGTCAATGAACCTGGCTGCGCTGTCAAAGCGTTAGTTGAATCGGGTGATATTTTGCAAAGCCGTTATGATAATTATTTACTGCTGTATCAGGCTCTGAAAAATCAAAAACCAAACTACCGTAAATCTGAGAAATGAGGGACTATGATATGAAAATCGCACCATCTATTTTAAGTGCAGATTATGTTAATCTTCAAAAGGATATCGAAAAAGTAGACAAAGCCGGAGCTGAATATCTCCATATTGATGTTATGGACGGGCAATTTGTTCCCGCTATTTCGTATGGGCCAGGTTGGTTAAAAGCAATTCGTCCAATTACCAACATGACTTTGGATGTTCATCTCATGGTACAAAATCCTGAACGTTTTGTGGAACAATTTGCTGAAAATGGTGCTGATATCATTGGTGTCCACGTTGAAGCAACACCACATATTCATCGTGCACTTCAATTAATCAAAAATGCTGGTGCAAAGGCCGAAGTTGTTATCAACCCTGGTACTTCCGTGGAAGCTATCAAGCCATTACTTTACATGGTTGATCAAGTGTTAGTAATGACGGTCAATCCAGGGTTTGGTGGTCAAAAGTTCCTGCCCGAAACACTGAAGAAAATCAAGCAGTTAGACCAATTAAAACAAACTGAAGGCTACGACTTTGACATCGAAGTCGATGGTGGTGTTAAAAACGATACCATCGTCGATTGTCAAAAGGCTGGTGCAACGGTTGCTGTTGCCGGTTCGTACGTTTTTGATGGTGTTGATCCTGCTGCTAAAGTCCAAGTTCTAAAGGATGCGACGAAATAACATGACACATTTAAACTTGCTGGTAGGTGGTCCTACCAGTGAATGGCCTGACCAATTAGCTGCCGGCAAGGTGTCCGGTGATTGGATCGGTGTCGACCGCGGCACATTACGACTGTTGAAGATGGGTATTACGCCCTTAGTTGCGATTGGTGATTTCGATTCACTATCAGCAGACGAATTGAAGCTGGTCAAGAACGCTGTTTCCGATATCAGACAGGCTGTTCCAGAAAAAGATGAGACAGATACCCAGCTTGCTGTCACAGTTGCTTTACATGAGTATCAGTATGATCGATTAGATATTTATGGTGCGACTGGTGGCCGATTAGATCATTTTTTGGCTAACTTCTGGATGGTTCTAGAACCAAGGTATCGTCAATACGCATCTCAAATTCGGTTTATTGATAAGCAAAACACGATTACGTTTTTTGCGCCAGGTTCGTATGAGATCAAAAAAGAACCAGATAAAAAGTATCTGGCGTTTGTGACACTTGAAAATGTGGACCACCTCACGCTGCCTGATGAAAAGTACAATCTGAAGGACGAAAACGTGACCCGTCCAATTTCGTATGCCAGCAATGAATTTGTTGGCGATACCGGTCATTTTTCATTCGATAGTGGGATGGTCGCTGTGATTCAGAGTAAAGATTAATCGGATTAAAAAAGTGACCATTAGCTGTTTGCAATCAGGGCAAGTAGTCTTTTTTTCTAAGTTCCCGCCATCACTCACAGTGGCGAGAACTTTTTTGATTTCCTCAATAGCAGTATAGTGTCAGCATGGTACTTTGAATCCGGTTTCACTATTATGATAGAATGGTTATTGATAATAACAGGAACCAGATTAACGAGAAATTACTCAAGGAGTGAATAGCATGAAAGTGTTTAACGATCATTACGTAACCAATACAAAGGCACAGATGGCCGTCTTCATGGTCGATGGCAAACGTGTCGAAGTCTCAAATGGTGGTGCTGATGGTGAACAGGACATCCAGATCGTGCCAATGGCAGAATTTGATGATTACAAAGTTGATCCAGCAACCAAAACCGAAATTAACGGCAAAGAAATCCAGTTATTAGATTTTGACGGTAAAACGGATGTTCCGCAAGCTGCTATGGTGGATGGCAAAATGACTTCAATCACGTTAAACCGTCCCGACATTTTACCTGAAGGGCATTATGTTGCTTATAGTTTGGCGCCTAGTTTTGGATTAAAGCGGGGATGTGTTTACCTTTTTAAAGACTAATTAAAAACGAAAGTGAGTAACTAACGTGGCATTTCAAACACACTATAACTTCGGTGGAGCTAAAACCCACAACGGTGGTAGTAAATCTGCTGCTAAAAAGACACTCAAGCAACTTTGGCAATATATTCAGGGACAGGGGGCGCAGTTGCGCGATCCGCTCACGATTAGCCAAGTTGCGGCACTGCAGCGTCATTTATCGTCGTATGGCACGCGTATGGTGAACAGCTACCGGGTTTCCGGTGGAACCTATGACACAACTTTAACCCAGTACGTGACTGATTGCTGCGTCTACTTAGATCAATTTCTAATGGCTGATACAGCGCATTTAGCTGACGATAGGCTTTCGGACAATCGCCAAGCTTTTATGATTAAGTTTGAACATCAGGTCAATCAACTGATTCGTCACTATGAAACAGTCATCACTAAGGGATAATAACCGAATGGGGAACTAATTCCTGATTCCGATGATAATTGATTAACAAAACAAAAAAACCACTGCCAGCGAAATTAATCGTTGGCAGTGGTTCTTTTGGTTGAAAGAAAAATTTTAAAAACTTCACAAAAAAAGCTTGGCAATGGTGCCAAACTTTTTTAACTAAACTCGAGTCACTTTACCTGACTTCAAAGTCCGTGCAGAAATCCAAACCTTCTTAGGCTTGCCATCTACTAAAATCCGAACCTTTTGCAAGTTTGGCTTCCATGAACGCTTTGATGAATTCAAGGCGTGAGAGCGCTTGTTACCGAAACGGGTGCGCTTGCCGTTAATGAAATCTTTTGCCATTGGTAACTACCTCCTTTTAGACTTATCTAAAAAACGTTGCTTTTTAGCTCACTAAAATAATTTATCATAACCCCAATGGGAATGCAATAGTTTTCTTTCAAGTAATTTTACTTGACAGCACTCAAGATGATTAATTATCATAACGGTAATGCCCAATTTGTGGTAATATAAATTATCGTGAAGACTAGTACGCAAGGAGGCTGCTCTAGATGGCCGTTAAAATTAAAACAAAACATGGCTTAATCGATATTGATAATGATGTCATTGCTACAGTCGTTGGTGGTGCTGCCACCGATTCATACGGTGTTGTAGGTATGGCAAGTAAGAATCAGATTCGTGATAACGTAAATGTTATTTTGAACCGGAATAATTATGCCAAAGGCGTTGTCGTCCGTCAAGAAGATAACGGTGTGGCGGTTGACGTGAATATTATTGTCAGCTACGGGACGAAGATTTCAGAAGTGTCCCGAACCGTTCAATCAAAAGTAAAATATAATTTGGAAACAATGCTTGGAATCACTGCCAATGCTGTTAACATCACAGTTCAAGGCGTCCAAGTATTGAGTGAGTAAGAAGCGGAGGATAAAGTTGTTGCAAACGAAAGAAATAACGAATCATGAATTCATCAAAATGATTGAGGCAGCGTCAGCATTCCTTGATCAAAATGCTGAATTCATTAATTCATTAAATGTGTTCCCGGTACCCGATGGGGATACTGGGACCAACATGAGTTTGTCGTTGGATAGCGGCTTAAAGTACGTTAATGAATCAAGTAGCACTAAAGTTGGTGAATTGGCTGAAGCTTTGGCTAAGGGCTTACTGATGGGCGCCCGTGGGAACTCTGGTGTCATTTTATCGCAAATTTTCCGTGGCTTTTCAAAGGATGTGGCTGATAAAGAAACCTTGACAGCTACTGACTTAGCCGATGCCATCGCAGCTGGTGCTCAGACTGCTTATAAAGCCGTTATGAAGCCCACTGAAGGCACGGTCCTCACCGTTGTTCGGGAAGCAGCTAAAGCGGCTCGTAAGACGGCTGCTCGCGAAGATGATATCGTTGCGGTTATGGATGCTACTTATGAAGCCGCTGATGCTGCTTTGCAGACGACGCCAGATTTGTTACCTGTTTTAAAACAGGTGGGTGTCGTGGATTCCGGTGGTCAAGGCTTAACATTTGTGTTTCAGGCATTTGATGATGTCTTAAATGGTCGTGAAACCGTTCAAAAGGGTGCTCACCAACCGAATCCAACCGAGATGGATGAAATGGTCGATGCAGAACACCATCGCAGTGTGCAGGGTAAATTGAACCCTGATGACATTGTCTATGGCTATTGCACGGAGATCATGGTACGAATCGGTAAGGGCAAGCAAGTGGATCAAAAGTTTGATTATGATACTTTCTATGATTACTTAGCAAAGCTAGGCGATTCATTGCTGGTGGTCAACGATGATGAAATTGTGAAGGTCCACGTCCATACGGAACATCCAGGCAAAGTGATTGCGTGGGGTCAAGAATTTGGTGATTTAGCCAAGGTTAAAGTTGATAACATGCGTTTGCAACAAGAAACCATTATTGAAAAAGATGATGAGACTGCAGCAAAAGCCGCACCAGTTGCGACTGCGGAAGTACCCGCTGAAGCCCCTGAAACAGCAATCATTACCATTGCTGCTGGTCAGGGTATGCAGACTTTATTTGAAAGCCTTGGGGCAACCACCGTTATTTCTGGTGGCCAAACCATGAATCCAAGTACGCAAGACATCGTTGATGCAATCAACGACAGTCATGCCAAAAAGGCGATTATCGTGCCAAACAACGGTAATATCTTCTTAGCTGCCGAGCAAGCAGTGAAGGTCGTAGATATTCCCGCAGTCATTGTCCACAGTAAGACCATTTCACAAGGAATGACCGCTTTACTGGGCTTTGAACCTGACCATACACTTGAAGAAAATCAAGCTGCTATGGAGGACAATCTGGTTACTGTTAAGAGTGGTGAAGTGACTCATGCTATTCGTGACACTCAGATTGACGGTTTTGACATTAAAAAAGGCAATTTTATGGGCTTAATCGATGGCAAAATTGCAATTGTCACTGAAAATGTGGAAGAAGCTGCAATTCAGATGGTCAACAAAATGATCGATGACGATAGTGAAATTGTGACCATCATTTATGGTGCAGACACGAACCAAGAAACTGCAGAACACGTTGAAGCAGCGGTTGAAGAGCTTGATGATGAACTAGAAGTTGAAGTTCATGAAGGAGACCAACCAGTCTACCCATTTGTGATTAGTGTCGAATAAAAAGATTGCTTAAATAAAGAGGAGAAGCCCATTATCGGCTTTCTCCTCTTTTTGAATGGTTAGGAAACCTTTATTTACCAAAACGAGATCACATATGCGTATAATAGACTATAGAGTAATTTTAAAAAGAAGGAATCAACGATGGACAAACAAATTGTAACAGTTAATGGTACTAAATATGTGGTCACCGAACCCGCAACCGGTGAGATTTACGAAAGTACAGTAATGGGTGTCAGCGAGGCAATCAAAACGCTCAATGGCAAGGGATACAAGCTCAACGGCGATCCAAATAAATTATACGAAATTGAATGGATGCTAGATGGTGATTTGGACAGCGATGATTTCTCCAAGTGGGTGAAAGATTGGCAAACTGCTGACGCTGCCTTCGAACTGAATTAACAGTGAAATGCAGAGCTTTATTCAATTAGAAAGTAATGACAGTTCTCAAATCTTGAGTAGTGCCATTGCTTTTTTTTGCTGGTTTCGATTATAATGTATGACGTTATTGAATAACGGATTTGATTGACTTGTATTGGTGACAAAAGCCAAAATCTTTAATTCTTTAAAAGTGGCGGCTCAAGTGAACCGGCACTTTGTTTATCAGTCGCTAGGTTGGGAGGGAGTCACGTGGGATTATCAGATTCCGTGACAGTATTGCCAGGTGTTGGGCCAAAACGGGCTGACGCCTTGGCAGATCTTGGTATTACGACAATCGAGTCATTACTGACCTACTATCCGTTTCGTTACGAAGACCTCAGGGTAAAGGCACTTAATGAGATTGGCGACCAGGAGCAAGTTACACTAAAGGGTATTGTGGCTGCGCCTCCCACGCTAAGTCGGTTTGGTCGTAAAAAAAGTCGGCTGAATTTCAGATTACTGATTGGTCAAGACGTGGTACCGGTCACTTTTTTTAATCAGCCGTGGCTAAAAAACAACATTGAAGTTGAATCACCAATCATGGTGTACGGTCGTTTTGATGCGAATCGCAAACAACTCAACGGAATGAAAATCCTGAGCAGTGGCAAAAATGACCCTATGGCTTCCGTATACCCTTCAAACTCTGGTATTCGGCAAAAGACCATTCAACAGTTAGTAGTGGCTGCTTGGGAGCAATACCATACGGAAATTGTTGATTTAGTTCCCAATAACATCAAAACACACTATCGGTTGTTGGACCGGGCGCAAATGATTCATGACATGCATTTTCCTAAGGATTTAGCAGCGGCTAAAGCAGCTCGTCGATCGGCTAAATTTGAAGAATTCTTTCGTTTTCAAATGCAACTGCAAATGCTTAAACGACATGATGAAAGTCAGGCAGGTATTGATGTAGACTATGATAAGCAGCGGTTACAGCGTTTTATTCACACGCTGCCATACGAGTTAACTGATGCGCAAAAGCGAGTGGTAAATGAAATTTGCGCTGATATGAAACGGCCGATCCATATGAATCGGCTGCTCCAAGGTGACGTGGGAAGTGGTAAAACGGTGGTAGCTGCGATTTGTATGTACGCTGCCATTACCGGTGGTTATCAGGCCGCACTGATGGCACCTACAGAAATTCTTGCAGAACAGCATGCTAATAACTTACAGGCACTATTTGAGGGACTACCAGTGAATATTGTGTTACTCACTGGTTCGACTAAACCGGCTGTCCGAAAAGAGATTTTGCCACGACTAGCATCTGGTGAAATTAATCTGATTATTGGGACCCATGCTTTAATTCAAGAAGGGGTCGACTATCATCGCTTGGGACTGGTGGTCATCGATGAACAGCATCGCTTTGGGGTAGCACAGCGGCAGGCCTTACGTCAGAAAGGTGATAATCCTGACGTGCTGGCTATGACCGCAACGCCGATTCCTCGGACGCTGGCCATTACGAGTTATGGTGAGATGGATATTTCTGTCATCGACGAACTGCCGGCCGGTCGTAAACCGGTGACAACTCGCTGGATCAAGAATGCGCAGATTGATTCGGCCGTTCAGTTTGTATTGCGGGAATTAGCAGCTGGGCATCAAGCTTACGTTGTGACACCTTTAATTGAAGAATCTGAAGCCGTGGACATGAAAAATGCTGAAGCCATTTACGAACGTTTCTCCGCTTATTTTTCACCACACAATTATCAGGTGGGATTATTGCATGGCCGCATGAAAAACGATGAAAAAGATGACATTATGCAGGCGTTTAAGAATAACCAGTACCAAGTTTTAGTGGCCACCACCGTGATTGAAGTTGGGGTGGATGTGAAAAATGCTACCGTGATGTTGATTTACGATGCCGACCACTTTGGTCTTGCCCAGCTGCACCAACTACGAGGACGGGTCGGACGTTCTGATCAGCAGTCGTACTGCATCTTAGTGGCTGACCCTAAAAATAAAAACGGGGTTGACCGGATGCGAGTCATGACTGAAACTAATGATGGGTTCGTCGTCTCGCAAAAGGATTTAGAGCTACGTGGCTCTGGTGACGTGCTGGGAAAGAAGCAATCAGGGTTACCCGATTTTAAAGTTGGCGACCCCATCGCCGACCTCACCATGTTGAGTGTTGCGCAGGATGAAGCCAAAAAACTGACTAGCACCCCTGGATGGCAAACTTTGCCAGAAAACCAGGCACTGGTCAGTTATCTAAAACAAGCTGAAGAACACGCTTATATGTTTGATTAAGAGAGGATGAACAAATTGAGAATCGCTGTTGATGCAATGGGCGGAGACTACGCCCCCAAAGAAGTTGTCGCGGGAATTGAAATCGCGCGTGACCGCTACCCAGAAATTGAATTTGATTTGTACGGACAGACTGATAAAGTCAAACCGTTTTTAACTAATGAAGATCACATTACGTTAGTTCAAGCTGATGAAGTCATCACCATGGAGGATGAACCAGTCCGCGCTTTGCGCCGCAAAAAGCAATCCAGCATTGTTTTAGCTGCTCAAGCAGTGCGTGATGGTAAAGATGACGCGTTCTTCTCAGCCGGCAATTCAGGCGCTTTGCTGGCGGCTGGCCTGCTGATCATTGGTCGAATCAAGGGCATTGACCGTCCCGGTTTGACAACCACGCTGCCCGTTCTCAATAATCCAGAGCAAAATCAATTTTTGATGTTGGATGTGGGCGCAAACGCGGATTCAAAGCCGTTTAATTTGTATCAATACGCGATCTTAGGTAAATATTACGCACAAACTGTGATGGGTGTTGAGAACCCCCGCATCGGTTTACTGAATAATGGGACCGAGGCCGATAAAGGGGACATGGTTCATAAAGCTGTCCATGAATTTTTGGCTAATGCTAAAGACTTAAACTTTATTGGCAACGTTGAATCTCGGGAATTATTGAATGGTGCTGCTGATGTAGTTGTTACTGATGGTTTCACGGGTAACGCAGTGCTTAAAAATACTGAAGGCACGGCACTTTCAATGCTCAAGCTAATCAAACACAGTATTATGAACGGCGGGATTACCAGTAAACTTGGTGCAGCAATGCTCAAATCAACGTTCAAAGATATTCAGACTCAAATGGATTATTCCAAGTATGGTGGTGCAGTTTTACTTGGTGTTAAGGCACCAGTGATTAAAACACATGGCTCTGCCAAAGCTGAAACCATTGCCAATACCATTGGTCAAATCAAGACAATGCTGGAAAATCATTCAGTTGAAAACGTCGTCACTTACTTTAATGATCATAGTGAAGAAATGGCCGAAGCAAAGGCTGAAATGCAGAAGTAAGCAGGTAAATCTACCGTTTATGAGTAGTTTGTGCTAAACTGATTGTTGAACTAAATAGGGTGAGGTAGATTATGTCAAAAGATGAGATTTTTAATAAAATTGCCGACATCATTGCGGACCGGTTTGAAGTTAAACGTGACAAGATCACGATGGACTTAAATTTTAAAACCGACCTTGATGCCGATTCCATTGATTTTGTGGAATTTATTTTGGAACTTGAAGATACCTTTGGTGCGGAGATTTCGGACGATGCAGCCGAAAAGTTAAACACTGTGGGCGAAGCTGTTGAGTATATTGCAGCTAACGGTGACAAAAAATAGTAGTGTCAATTAATAAACGGAAAGGTTGCGGTGAAACGATTTGTTTTGTCACAGCCTTTTTCCTTGTATTTTTACAGACGAAAAGGAGTGTTTCTGAATTTGATTAAAGGGCTAGATGATTTACTTAAGCGAGATTTTAACATTGTCATTCAGGACAAAAGTTTGTTGGATGAGGCGTTTACACAAGCGTCTTATGTCAATGAACATCCTAATGAAAACTTAAAATTCTATGAACGGATTGAATTTTTAGGCGATGCGGTAATGCAGTTGGTTGTTTCAGACTATATCTATAAACGCTACACTAAGATGCCCCAGGGTCGTTTAACTCGGTTGCGGGCTGCCATGGTAAATGAGGAAAGTTTTGCCAGTTTTGCTCGGGAATGTCACTTTGACCAATACATCCGGTTAGGCAAGGGTGAGGAGAAGGCGCACGCTCGGGAACGGGATTCGTTACTTTGTGATATTTTTGAATCCTTTATTGGCGCTTTATACCTTGATCAAGGAGTGGAACCGGTACGAGCCTTTGCTGCTCAGGTCATTTTTCCAAAACTTGATGAGGGTCGCTTTGATGAATTTTTTGACCACAAAACGGAATTACAGGAAGTTGCACAAAAAAATGGTCCCGTTTCAATTGATTATGAGTTACTAGACGAAAATGGGCCGGATAATGATCGCGCCTTCAAAGTAGCCGTTAAAATTGATGGTAAAGAACTCGGTGTTGGGGTTGGTCATTCTAAGAAGAATGCCGAACAGGGAGCAGCCAAGCAAGCTTTACTTAAGCTTGAACCAGACCAAGCCTAATTTGAAAGTAAGTGGGGAGCAATTATGAAACTAAAATCGCTAGAAATTAGTGGTTTCAAGTCGTTTGCGGACGATACCAAAATCGAATTTGAAGATGGCGTCACTGGCATCGTTGGCCCCAACGGGAGTGGCAAGAGCAACATTAGTGAAGCTATCCGATGGGTTCTAGGGGAGCAATCTGCCAAGAACTTACGGGGAAGCCGGATGCCAGACGTTATTTTTAATGGATCTTCTAAGCGTAAACCTTTGAACCGTGCTCGGGTAACCATGATTTTGGACAACTCCGATCACTATTTAAAGACAGAATATACTGAAATTAACGTGACTAGAAAGCTTTTTCGAAACGGTGAAAGCAGCTACCAGTTAAACGGTCAAGATTGCCGGTTAAAAGATATCTTAAATCTGTTTATGGATTCAGGGATTGGTGATAATGCCTTTTCCATGATCTCGCAGGGTCGAGTTGAGTCAATTTTCAATAGTAAACCTGAGGATCGCCGTTTTATCGTTGAGGAACTCATTGGCGTCTCGAAGTATCGGCTTGGAAAAGAAAAGGCCAAGCGTGAACTTGACCAAACTGCTGGCTATCTTGACCGGGTCAACGACTTAATGGCGGAACTTGGTGGTCAAATCGAACCGTTGGCACAGCAAAGCAGTTTAGCTAAGGAATACGTTGCTCAGAAAAAGCAGTTTGATAAGCTTGATCAAACGCGGTTGGTGCTTGAAATTGAATCATTGCAAGCCAAGTTAAAAATCCAGCAGGCACAACTGAAAGAAAAGCAATTGCGGGTATCTGATACGAAGCGTCAGCTCGCTAAAAATGCCAGTCAATTAGACACTGCCCGTAAGACGACGAGTTCGTTAACCAGTAAAAAGGATGACACCAATCAGCAATTACTGGATGTAACCTCTCGTAAACAGCAAATGGCTGGTGCTCAAGCCCTCGATTCAGAACGGCAGAAACATCAGCAGCAGACTTTGGGTGAGTTGACTGAACGAATCAAAAAGACGCAGGCTAATTTAAAAACAGCCCAGGAAACTCTAGCGACTACTCAATCCCAGTTGAAAGGGCTAAAAGCCACCTTAAAACAGGATCGTAGCCGTGCTAACCAGTTGAAATCGCAGTTAGATGATTTGGATGAAACTAAGTTAGCTGATGAAGGCGATCAGCTTCAAAACGACTATATTGATCAACTGCAGACCATCACGACGTTGCATAATCAAAAACAGTATTTAGAAAAAAACCAGCAACGGGCAACTTCTGAGAATCAGCAAGCGGATCAACGATTACGGGAACTGCAATCTGAACTTACTGAACAATCTGCCAAGTTAAAATCGGCAAATCAGCAGTTAGACTTACAACAGGCTCAATATGATACGCTGCAAAAGCAATGTCAAACACTGACTAATGAACACAAGAAGCGCCAAGAACAAATCGAACAGTTAAATAATCAGTGGTTGTCAGCACTTGAAGTCAGTCAGCAAGCGAACGCACGATTGAAGAGTCTTCAGGAGTTAGCCCAAAATTATACCGGCTTTTATCAAGGCACCAAAGCCGTCTTAAAAGCCAAGAACCAGCTTACAGGAATCATCGGTCCTGTAGCAGAAATTTTGGATGTGCCAGGTAAGTACACGAAGGCCGTTGAAGCAGCTATCGGCGCACAGCAGCAACACGTGGTCGTGACAGATGAAGCTGCCGGTAAAGCGGCCATTCGATATTTAACTAACAACCAACTGGGACGCAGCACCTTTCTGCCGTTGGATAAGATTAGACCAAACCATGTAGCTGATGATACCTTATCAAGTTGCCATCAAGCTGCTGGATTCTTGGGGGTAGCAGCCGATTTAGTTCGTGTGAGCGATGCTCGCTTAAAGCCAGTTTTGACACATCTACTAGGCAATTTAATTTTTGCGGATGATTTAAACCACGCCGTTACACTAGCCAATTTGATTCATCACCGCTACCGGATCATTACACTGGCAGGTGAAGTGATTTCAACTAGCGGGGCAATGTCTGGTGGTAAGGATAAGCATGAACGTCATGGCATTTTGAGTCAAAAACAAGAACTGACGAAACTGCAAGCCAGTGTTGACCAAATGTCTGAGCAGCTGGCTACCAAGCAAGCTGAGTTACAACGATTAAAAACAGCTCAGAATAAAGATAACCAAAGTGATTATCAAAATCGGCTCAATGAGCTGGATATCAGCCGTCAACGGTCTGAAAATCAGGTTAAGCTGTTGTCCGATCGCGTGACGTCGGTTAAGAAACAAATTGCAGTTCACCAAGCCCAGTGGGGACTTAGTCAAGATAGCGAAGATTTTGCAACACAGTTAAAGCGTAATCAACAGGAAACGACTATTGCTGAGCAAAAACTGGCGTCATTAAAAACCCAGATGGCTGTCCTCAAAGAGCAGAAGGAAAAACGGAGCGAGTCAGTTCAAAAAATCAGTGCTCAGTATCAGGATCAGCGGGCTGTGGTCACTACCAAGTCGGTCCAAGTTAAACAGCTGGACAAGGAAATTACAGCACAGCAGCAACGGGTTCAAGCTCTCGAAGATGAAAGCAATCTCCTGCAAAAAAAGCTCGATGTTTTAAATGCAGAGCATTCAGAAATTGGCGAATCAACTCAAGATCATGAAGCGACACTGAAACAACTCACAAACAAAGAGCAGCAACTAAAGGCTGCTCTAAAACAGTTAAACCTAGATTTAGGCACTGCCAATGATCAGCAAGCGGATCTAGAACGTTCTAATCAACTGGCTACCGAAACTTTGAATAGCGAGCAACTGGCGGTTCAGAAATTAGATGTGGCCTGTTCAAAGTTAAGGTCGCAACTTGATCAGTGTGAAACGTCACTTGCGGAGACGTACCATATTAGTCTGACTTTGGCGAAACAGAAGCAAGTGAATTTATCAGCTGACCAGATTTGCGAAAAATTAAAATTACTGAAGCGCGGACTGGATGACTTGGGTGAGGTCAACGTTTCAAGCATTGATGAATATGATCGTGTGAAATCACGCTACGACTTTTTAACCCAGCAAAAGCAAGATCTTAGCGCTTCAAAGAATAACTTATTGGAAACAATGAATGAAATGGATCAGCAAGTGATTGAACGTTTTGATACCACGTTCAATGCGCTGAATCAGAAGTTTCAAGAGACCTTTGTTAAAATGTTTGGTGGTGGTCAAGCCAAGTTAGTGTTGACTGATCCAGATCATTTATTGACAACTGGGATTGAGATTATGGCTGAACCGCCTGGAAAACGTCTTCAGAGTATGCGGTTGTTATCTGGTGGTGAGCGAGCATTAACCGCGATTACCTTATTATTTGCGGTCTTGCGAGTCCAGCCGGCACCATTTTGCGTCTTGGATGAAGCGGAAGCGGCGTTGGATCCAGCCAATACAGGTCGTTTTGCCAGTTACTTAAACCACTTTGATGATGACACTCAATTCATTATCATTACTCACCGTAAAGAGACCATGGTACAAGCAGATCGTCTTTATGGTATTACCATGCAGGAATCAGGGGTTTCAAAACTGGTTTCTGTGGATTTAAATAAAGTACCTATTACAAGATAATAAATTAAGGATGTGATTTCATGGGACTATTTGATTTTTTCAAACGGCGCGCTAAGCAGGATGAGTCCGAAACGGCAACGGAAAAACAGCCTGAAACTAAAACGCAGCAACCGACTGAGCAGGATACAGAATCAAATGAAACTGATTCACAAGCAACTGAAACGGTGATTAAGGCTGACGAGTCTGAAACCGAAACAGAAACGGCATCAGAAAATTTGACGTCTTCAAAAAAAGTCGATACACCTGCCACGCCCATTTCAGAGCATGCAGAACCGGCCGCTTTAGAAGCTGCAAAACCAAAGGAGCCTGAATCTGAACAAGATACTCAACTGACATCACCAGAAGAACCGTCAGAAGAACCTGAAGTAGATACACAACCTCAGGCAGAACCTATCGAAGTCACAGATAACAATCCGCAGCCTGCATCTGATCAGGAAGAACCAATTGTTGTTCCTGAAACAAGTGATCAAACGGAACCAACTGAAGCCGAACGATACGACAAGGGACTGGAAAAATCACGGTTAACTTTTGGTCAACGATTGAATCACTTGCTGGCTAACTTCCGGTCGGTTGATGAGAGCTTCTTTGATGAATTGGAAGAAACGCTGATTGGCGCTGATGTTGGCTTTGATATGGCCATGAAGATCAGTGATGAACTTCGTGAAGAAGTAAAACTTAAAAACGTCAAGAAATCCAAGGACGTTCAAAATGTGGTTGTTGAAAAACTGATTGAATTGTACGATCAGGCCGGTACTGAGGAAAATAATGGTCTCACTTTTGCTAAAGAAGGACCAACCGTGATTCTGTTTGTCGGTGTCAACGGGGTCGGAAAAACAACCACCATTGGTAAAATGGCTAACTTGTTTAAACAGCAGGGCAAAAAGGTGCTGTTAGCAGCAGCTGATACGTTCCGTGCCGGAGCCATTGAGCAGCTAAACGTTTGGGCTCAGCGTGATGGTGTAGATATCGTTAAAAAGCCGGAACAAAGTGACCCCTCTGCAGTGGTATATGATGCATTGAAAAAAGCCAAATCAGAAAATTACGATATTTTATTCGTTGATACGGCGGGGCGTCTGCAAAACAAGACTAATTTAATGAATGAATTGGCCAAGATGAAGCGGATCATTACACGTGAGATTCCAGATGCACCTCACGAAGTGCTCCTAGTGCTGGATGCAACAACGGGTCAAAACGCCTTAAACCAAGCGAAAATGTTCAAGGAAGCCACGGATGTTTCAGGAATTGTGCTGACCAAGCTGGACGGTACTGCTCGTGGTGGTATCGTGCTGGCAATCAGAAACGAATTGCACTTGCCCGTTAAGTATGTTGGCTTGGGTGAACAAGTGGATGACTTGCGGCCATTCGAACCAAGCGAATTCGTTTATGGTTTGTTTAAAGGGTTGGTCGACGTTAAATAATGACATTAAGTCGTTAGTCTGTTCGGGACTTAACGACTTTTTGAATTTTTTTAGGAAACCCTATCGCTATGGTTAGGATTTGGTATAATAGATTGGCTAGGTTAAACTCAGTCAGTATTGTGGATGGGAGGAAACAACGTGGAGATAGCTAAAAATAACCGAATTAATTCGCTGTTTGCCTTTTATCAGCCACTCTTGACCAAGAAGCAAAACGACTACATGCAACTCTATTACGGTGACGACTATTCACTAGGCGAAATTTCTGAAGAGTACGATGTCAGTCGCCAGGCAGTCTATGACAATATTCGTCGGACTGAAAAGATTCTTGAAACCTATGAAAAAAAGTTGCATTTGCTGGAGGAATTCACCAGACGAAACCAACTGGCGGATGAAATTCAGAACTATGTTGCAAATAAATATCCAAAAGATCAACAACTTAACCAGCTGGTTCACCAATTAGAATCGGCTGAAGAAGAATGAAAGTTAGGTGCATAATAAATGGCATTTGAAGGACTAACCGAGCGTTTACAAAACGCCATGAAGAAACTTCGTGGTAAAGGAAAAATTTCTGAGGCCGATTTACGCGATACCATGCGTGAGATTCGACTGGCATTATTAGAAGCCGATGTTAACTTCGACGTGGTTAAGGATTTCGTTAAAACCGTCCGCGAACGAGCAGTCGGTGCTAAAGTGTTGGAAGGGTTAAATCCCGCTCAGCAAATCGTCAAGATTGTTGACGAAGAGTTAACTAAAACCATGGGCGAAACGGAAGTGCCCCTAAACAAAGCACCGAAGATTCCGACTATTATTATGATGGTTGGGCTTCAAGGTGCTGGTAAGACCACTACTGCTGGTAAATTAGCCAACCAACTTAAAACGAACGAGAACGCGCGCCCATTGATGATTGCGGCCGATGTTTATCGACCAGCTGCGATTGATCAATTAGTCACTGTTGGGAAACAAATCGATGTGCCCGTTTTCGAAATGGGAACGGATACCGACCCAGTGGAGATCGTTCGTCAAGGACTCGCTAAAGCTGAAGCTGACCATAACGATTACGTCTTTATTGATACTGCTGGTCGTTTACAGATCGATGAACAGTTGATGGATGAGCTGGCTCGGATCAAAGAACTTGCCCATCCTAATGAAATCATGCTGGTCGTTGATGCGATGACGGGGCAAAATGCCGTTGCTACCGCACAAGGTTTCAACGATAAGCTAGATGTCACCGGTGTGATTTTAACGAAGTTAGACGGTGACACCCGTGGCGGTGCTGCACTGTCAATTCGTGCGGTTACCGGTAAACCGATCAAGTTCGTTGGTGAAGGGGAAAAGATGTCTGATTTGGACGTCTTCCACCCTGATCGAATGGCTTCACGAATCCTGGGTATGGGGGATATGCTTTCCCTGATTGAAAAAACCCAAAAGGAATACGATGAAAAACAAGCTCAGGAATTAACTGAGAAGATGCGAGAAAATTCATTTGATTTTAACGATTTCTTAGATCAAATGGAACAGATTCAAAAGATGGGACCAATGGATCAACTGATGAAGATGATCCCTGGTATGGCTAATAACCCTGCATTGGCTAACGCTCAAATGGATCCAAAGGATATGGATCACATTAAGGCTGTGATTTACTCTATGACGGAACAGGAGCGAACTGAACCCGATGTTCTTAATCCATCACGTCGTCGCCGGATTGCCGCTGGTTCTGGTCGTCCCGTCCAAGAAGTGAACCGCATGATTAAGCAGTTTAATCAAATGAAAAAGATGATGAATCAAGTTTCAAAGGGGAACTTCTCTGGGATGCAAGGCATGATGAACAATGCCGGCATGGGCAACGCCCTTGGTGGCAAGATGGGTGAGATGGCAATGAAATCAATGTCACGGCGCATCAAGAAAAATAAAAAACGGCGTAACAGTTTAAAACGACGTCGCAAGTAACGAATGATTGAGTCGGGGGTGAAAACCCTGGACTCTTTTTTGAAAAGAGGAAGAAGGCGGATGGATGTTATCCTATCAAGAATTAGTGACAGCAATTCCCGTCGTGATCAAAGCTGGTAACGTTCCAGCGATTGTTGGGGAAGCTGGAATAGGTAAGTCAGCATTGGTTCAAACGGTTGCAGAAAACATGAGCGCTAAGTTGTTTACTACGGTTGTTAGTCTCTCCGAAAAGGGGGATTTGGCGATCCCCGTCCCGCCAATGACGGACAGTGCCTTCGTTAAAACGTCGAAATATGGTGAATTGGCTGACGTTAAGTTTGGTTATACGCACACCTTAATCGAAATTATTCAGTGGGCTGAGACTCATCCAAAACAGCCGATCATTTGGTTTTTGGATGAGTTTAATCGAGGCACCCAAGCAGTTCAAAGTGAGCTAATGAACTTGGTATTACAGCGCCAGATTAACAGTTTACGATTACCGGACCAGGTCCATATGGTGCTAGCCGAGAATCCTGATGCCACCATGATGGGTTTTAAAACCAGTGATTATGGCGTCACGGTGGGTGATGCTGCTATTAATGATCGAACTGTTCGGCTTGTCATGCGCGCGGATGCATCTGACTGGCTCCAGTGGGCCGAATCTGAAGGACATATTATAAAAAGTGTTTGTCGTTTTATCGAAGAAAATCCACAGCAATTGGCACCTACCGAGCATGACGATGATTTATACCCGACGCCACGGGCTTGGCAACGTGTTTCACGTAATTTGCAGGTCCTGAATGAACTGTCGGCTGATCAACAACAGCGGGTTCGTTTAGACATCCTAAAAGGTGATTTAGGCGTAACCGTTGGTGAGAGTTTCGAACGCTTTATTCGACGGCAACAAGCCGGCCTGAGTGCTCAGGAAATCTACGCTGGTGATACACTAGATCCAGCAGTTGTCCAAATTTTTAGCGGTGCTGGGATCGACCAGCAGCAATCCATTATGAACAGTCTGATTCAGCAAGCCGACCATTACCCACTTACGGAAGAACGCTATGCTAGTCATTTCACTGCGCTGCTAAACCTAATGCCAGTTGATGCACAGTTTGCGGTGGCGCTAAAACTAGCGGAAATTCCTGATTTATTAGAACAGCTGTACGAAGCAGCACAGAATTATCCGCTGGTGAAGCAGTTATACGATCAGTTGACGGCTATTGGTTTAAAAAACGACATAAACTGAGAGAAGGGTTAAGACATGTTTCTAACTCAGTTGAGTGACTTGGCTGATCAAACAGATCCTGGTCAATTACAGCAGCAAACTCAAGCATTGTTTCAGCAAGTCACCAGTCGATTACTCAATAGTCAACGTTTCTATGGTGAACTGTTGTTGCGGTTAGACAAGCAAGTCGATACCGACCTATCTTCAGCGATGGCACTGACAACGGCTAAGCGGCCAGGCTTATTGATTAATCCGCAGCAATTGAACGAATCGGTCCGTTCTGATGACGATCTGTTGGGTTTGGTACAGCACGTTATGGGCCATTTGGCTTGGCAGCATCCCGTC
Source organism: Secundilactobacillus sp. MJ173 (assembly GCF_059704265.1). Classification (NCBI taxonomy): domain Bacteria; kingdom Bacillati; phylum Bacillota; class Bacilli; order Lactobacillales; family Lactobacillaceae; genus Secundilactobacillus; species Secundilactobacillus sp. MJ173. The sequence goes on along the minus strand of NZ_BAAKGN010000072.1, from coordinate 3,766 downwards.
CGATATCTAGGTGAGGGTACTGACCCCCTAGTTCAAATGGCCACGGACATAGCCGTTAATGATAGTCTTAAGCCGTTGTATCCGGGTGCTATCACACGTCAGCACGTTAATTTTGAATTAGGGCTGCATTTAACGGCTGGCCTGGGTTCGGCTGAATACCTCTCCCAGCTAAAACGAGCACTGCGTCAGGATAAAACCGGCGCCAAGGGCAAGCAAGTTAAGCAAATGATCGGCCAATCACCGGAAACGCATATCGGCTGGCAGCAACTGGATCAAGAGGCAACTATGCAGTTGGATCAGTTAGTTGCTGATTCCTGGCACCAGACGCCAGTTAAACAGCGAGGCTTGCTACCCAGTCGGCTTCAGCACCAGTTAAATCGGCGGCCTGCTAAATTGATGCTGGACTGGCACCAATTGATCATGTTGGGCTTAAAGGGACCTCAGAAGCGCCAGAAACCCGCTTATAATCGATTTAACCGGCGTCAGCCTTACCGTCTTGAACTTCCTGGAATATCACGAACGGCTACTCGTCAGCTCTACTTATTCGTTGACCAGTCCGGTTCTATGACGGATACGGAAGTCCAAAATATTCTCGCTCAAATTGTCCAGCTTTTAAAACGATATCGTGATAAAATAACGGTAATTCCCTTTGATGCCGTAGTACACGATCATCATTTACAGACGATTTCGCACAGTAATCAGGTTACCTTCAAACGGGTTGCTGGCGGCGGTACTGCCTATCAGCCGATTTTTGACTGGCTCGTTAAACGGGGCGTCAATGATGCTAACGCGTTGGTATTGATTTTAACTGACGGCCATGGCGAAGATAAGGTGATCACTCACGGGCTAACTCATTTGATTTGGGGATTAACCACCACTAAGGCGGATCTTTCAGTAACCCGGCCAGTGGGCATTGTTACCGTGATTCGTGAAAGGAAGTAGCTTTATGCTGACAGCCCAGCAATTACGTGCCGTCATTCAGCAGAACATGCCTTTTAAACGGGCACAGAGTATTTTAAAAAATGACTGGCAGAATATGAATGACCAAAATCCGTTGGCAAGACAATTTATGACGGTTAATGATTTACAGTTTGCACTGGCACTGCAAGGCCTTCAAACTGAGGTTCAATTTGCGGATACTAATGATTATGCCAGTGTGATGTCGTTTATTCATGCTCATCAAGCTGATCTAGCCCCAGGTAGCCGAGAATTTTTGCTACGATCATTTAAGTGAATGGCGTTCCATTGATCAGTTTTAAAATCGTTATTCGCGCTTACAGCCACTTTGTTTTCAGGTGTAAAGAAAAAAACCTTTACAACCTACTAGATAACTGGTATATTATTTATCGTTGAAAGAATTAACAGGAGGTGTCATGCATGTCAGTAAAGATTCGTTTAAAGCGGATGGGTTCTAAGAAGCGCCCATTCTACCGTATCGTTGTTGCGGACTCACGGAGTCCTCGTGATGGTCGTTTCATCGAAAAAGTTGGGACTTATAACCCACTTGTTGAACCAGCTCAAGTTGAACTTGAAGAAGAGAGTATCATGAACTGGTTAAACAACGGTGCCCAACCTTCAGATACTGTTCGGACATTACTTTCCCAAGCAGGTATCATGAAGAAGTATCACGAAGCTAAGTTTTCAAAAAAGTAGTGATCAGTCATGACTGACTTTAAAAAATTAATTACCACGATTGTAACGCCCCTAGTTGAACATCCTGAAGCTATTGAGATCGAACGCGTTGAAACTGATCGGTTTTACGAGTATCACTTAACGGTTGCCGGTGACGATGTGGGTCGTGTAATTGGCAAGCGGGGGCACGTTGCTTCTGCAATTCGCACAATCGTATATAGCGTACGGATCAATGATCCCAAGCGTGTACGGCTTGTCATCAATGACGAGTCTAAAGCTCCCAAATGAGACTCGTTCTCGGGAGCTTTTTTGATACTTTAGATAAATAACCAAGTGAAAGGCAGGTGCGTAATGTACTATAAAGTTGGAACCATCGTTAACACCCACGGTATTCGTGGTGAATTAAGAGTTGTTGCTACCACTGATTTTCCTGAACAGCGCTTTAAGAAGGGCAGTCAGTTAGCTTTATTCAAAAACGAGCAGGATGCTAAGCCAGTTGGCACAATTACCATTAACAGTGCCCGTCAGCATAAAGGCTTCATTTTAATTACCTTAGCCGGTTATGACAATATTAATGATGTTTTGAAGTATAAGGGCATGGTTTTGAAGGTTGCTGATGAGAACCTTAGCGATAACGATTTGGACGATGGTCAATACTACTATCACCAAATCATTGGGTTGAAGGTTGTTAATGAAAACGGTGAGAAACTGGGTACCATCAAAGAAATTCTGGCACCAGGTGCTAACGATGTCTGGGTAGTCTCTCGGCCTGAGAAGGATGATTTGTTATTACCAGTTATCGATCAAGTCGTTAAAAAGATTGATATAGCAGCTGGACAAGTTACCGTGGAATTAATGGAGGGGTTAGAGTAATGCGAATCGATGTCCTCAGTTTATTTCCCGACATGTTTGGTCCACTCCACGATTCAATCGTGGGGAAGGCACTAGACCGTGATGAGCTTGAAGTAGCCGTCACCGATTTTCGCCAATATTCCACCAACAAACACGGTAATGTAGATGACTACCCATTCGGTGGCGGTGCTGGCATGTTGCTGCAAGCACAGCCGATTTTTGATGCCATGGCTGCTACCCAAAAAAAGGCGCAGGAATTAGGACACGAAAAAGGCCGGGTTATTTTAATGGATCCGGCTGGTGTACCGTTTACCCAGAAAGTGGCTGAAAACTTTGCACGCGAGGATCACCTCACGTTTATTTGCGGACACTACGAAGGGTACGATGAACGCATCAGAACTTTGGTGACCGACGAAGTGTCCATGGGTGATTACGTGTTAACTGGCGGTGAGTTGCCGGCGATGGTTATGATCGATGCCATTTCACGGCTATTGCCTGGTGTCTTAGGCAATGAAGAATCCGCTCCAGGCGATTCGTTCTCCACGGGTTTGCTAGAGTATCCGCAATATACGCGCCCTGCTGACTTTCGCGGTATGAAAGTACCGGACGTGTTGATCAGTGGCAATCACCAAAAAATTGATGAGTGGCGAGAAATCCAGTCGCTTAAACGGACCTTGCTTCGGCGCCCAGATCTTCTGGAACAATTAGAGTTAACGGGTGATCAGAAACGCAAACTTCGTGATATTAAGATCGATTTAGAAGCAGAAAAATCATAATCGTTTTGAATAAAGCTTTACTCACCGTAGTAGATATGATATTCTAGTAGATGGCTGTTTAGCCACATTAACAATATTCCGCTGTCGAGATTGAGTATGAATGTTGATTGAAGGAGAGAAACAACATGCGACAAAACCAATTAATCGAAAAGATCAACCAAGATCAATTACGGACTGATATTCCTAACTTCCGCCCTGGTGACACTATCCGTGTTCATGCCAAGGTTGTTGAAGGAACTCGTGAACGTATCCAATTGTTTGAAGGTGTCGTGATCAAGCGTCGCGGTACTGGTATCCAAGCAATGTATACTGTTCGTAAGATTTCTAACGGTGTTGGTGTTGAACGGACTTTCCCTGTTCATTCACCACGTGTTGCCCAAGTAGAAGTTATTCGTTACGGCCGTGTTCGTCGTGCTAAACTTTACTACATTCGTGCATTGCACGGTAAAGCAGCTCGTATCCCAGAAGCTCGTCGTCCTCGTAAGTAGTCGACAGTTTCTATTAAA
>NZ_BAAKGN010000071.1:0-23674 GCF_059704265.1 Secundilactobacillus sp. MJ173 | reverse complement strand
AACGTCTTTACCAAATACTACTTGAGTATTATCGGGATCATCAAACATATTAGGTAATATTTGCTGGTTATTTAAGATTTGTTGGATATAATCAATATCTTCAACAGTTAAATTCGTTGTATTCTGTGAAGTTCCAAGGTCATTCGACTGTTTTAAAGTACCAACAGCTAAATTACCCTTAATTGACGAAGTTATACTAGCTTGATTAGCAAAAATATGAAACAACGAAGCTAACTTTAAAACATTATTATTAGTTAGCTGCTTAACGTCAACATTCTTGGCTTTTAAAGCAGCATCATTATTTACAGCGGAATCATTATAAATCGCTGATTGATCATCATTGTCTATTGATGTACTGCTGACTGAATCCGCTGAAGCTGTGGTTTCAATTGAATTCTGACTGCTTATATCTGTTTCAGGAGCATCTGTTACAGAACTACCATTAGCCGGACCAGTTGTATCTGGCACACTCGTTGTTCCTGATAAACTTTGTTCCTTATTTAAATCAGAATTGTCATTAGAATTTGGCGCAACTGGACTTGGATTTTCAGTAGTAGGACTTGCTAATTTACTGCTTGTTTTCAGGGTTGTATCATTCTCTAACGTGGTACTCGTTGCATTTGTCTGAGCAGTCTGTGTTGTCGCCGCAGCATTCAGTGCAGTGAGTGTAAATCCTGTCATCATCGTAATAGTAGTAAGCCCCATGTGTAACCAATATTTTCCACTATTAGACTCAAAACGACGCACTCGTTCCCTCATCATATTGTTTATTCGATTAGTTTTTTTCATTTCATATTCCCCTTCACTATGATTGAAGAAAACGACTAAAGAAAACTGGATATTCTAGTTATGTAAAGTAAATCCTTTTTAATTATCGTTCGTTATGTAGTTAATTATCATTGTGATTATTCTAGCTTGTTTCGTTTGATTAATCAACCTAATTTAAGAGAACTCTACTTTTATATTGAGTAACAGCTAATTTGGAACCCAATAATTAAGCTATAAATTAAAAAACACAGCCACAAGAATATGTGACTGTGCATACGGACACGCACCAACAATGCGATTTGCCGATGACCTTTTTAAGCACTCAGAGAAAAGTGCTTGAATGAGTAGCAACATTTTAATCATGGTAAAAAGGTTATACCTTTTGGGGGTACCAAGACCAAAAATTAACTATTCATGTGTGTTTAATTTCTTCTTTTCGCTCTAAAGCTTAACCAGCTTGTTAAACTGCCTAAACCAAGTAGGAAATATCCCAAAATTGAAACAGGGTTATCTGATTCATCACTTGTTTGCGGTAAAACTGCTTTGCTTTCATGAACCTTGGCCTTTACTGAACCCTTGAGAGAAACTGTCCGAATTTTATTAACTTTTGTCGCCACTGGAACTGGTTCGCTACCTTGTATTAAATACTCAATATCAAGGCGCCGATGTGCCTTACCATATTCACTTATTGCCTGACCTGGTTCAGGCTGATCTGGTGTGGTCGGCTGATCCGGTTGTGGAGTATCTGGTGTCGTCGGTTGATCCGGTTGTGGAGTATCTGGTGTCGTCGGCTGGTTTGGTGTTGTTGGTTGCGTTGGCTGGTTTGGCGTCGTCGGTTGTGTCGGCTGATTTGGCGTCGTCGGTTGTGTCGGCTGATTTGGCGTCGTCGGTTGTGTCGGCTGATTTGGTGTCGTCGGTTGCGTCGGCTGGTTTGGCGTCGTCGGTTGCGTCGGCTGATTTGGCGTCGTCGGTTGTGTTGGTTGGTTTGGCGTCGTCGGTTGCGTCGGCTGCGTGGGTTGATTTGGTGTTGTTGGTTGTGTCGGCTGGTTTGGCGTCGTCGGTTGCGTCGGCTGTGTGGGTTGATCAGGTGGCGTGTTAGGATGAATGTCCCATCTATGAGACTCTCCTCCTGATATATTGACAATATTAGCTACGATATTGCCATCAATATTAACACCCGCATTAATAGTTGCATTGGGAGCTAAAATACTGCCCATAAAGCGACCGCTTACAAAACTAAAGGTTTGGTTTTCTGTACCAAAATTCCATAAAATATGATTAGGTTCCGTATGTGAACCGCTGTTAGCTATGTTTTGAGCACCATCACTATAGTCCAACTGAACTTGGGTCGAAATATTTTGAGTCCCATCAGGAATATCAGTCACGTTGATTACAATGGTTGGTCCGTTGGTATCACTACTAATTCCCTTAATGGAAATAGGATTAGCGGCATTAAGGACACTAAACGGGACATTAACATAAATGATATCATCCGTTGGCGTTGCATTGGTCACGTCAACATACCGATTATTTTGATCGGAAAAGTCTTTTTTAACCCCTGTAGAATCAGATTGGCTTGAAAACTGAGTTGAATTTTGAATCAACTCATCAAAAACCTTTTTGAAGTCAATATAAGTGCTCCCATCAGCATCTTGGTAGACTTCGTCCGGTTTCAAATTATTAATAGGAACATCGTTAACTAAGACATGATTACTCTCATCAATAGTTATTTTGGCATCTTTACCAAAGACAACATGATTAAATACTGTATTTCTAAACGCGTTACTTTGTAAGTCATTCGCTAATTGTTGAATATAGTCTATGTCTCCACTAGTCAAATTATCCGATTCTTCAAGAGTCCCAAAATCATTGGAATGATGTAAAATACCAACAGCTAAGTTACCATTTGTATCCACGTTTAGACTAGCTTCATTGGCAAAAATATGGAATAGAGACGCCAATTTCAAAACGCTATTATCATTTAGATTATCAATATTAATCCCGATGTTTTTCCAAAAGGTATCATCATCAATTGACGTCACAGTCTGTACTGTTTGAGCATTTTTATCCGTATTATGACTTACTGAATCTTTAACTGATGCAGTCTCAACAGGCGTGTCGGCACTGATTGATCTGTTATACGCTTTGGGTGCCAATTTCTGATCTGCAGTACTCTCAGAATCGTTTTCTCCCGACTGGTTTTCTGTTGTGTCCAAATCAGTCTTTGGCTTCTCAGCAGAACTACCCGTATCCCCTGATTCGGCTGCCTTTTCGTTTTCTGTATCCGCTTCAACTTTTTCAGTTCCAGTGTCTTTCTCTGATTGCGGAGTTTCATCCTGAGCGGACGCATCCGTTGATGCTGCACTTGATGAATTTATTGTGGGTGTCTGTGCTGTAGGGGCAACATTATCTGGAGCTGTGGTTGCTTGCGCACTGGCAATCATTGTGCTGAGTGTAAATCCAGTCATCATTGTTACAGTGGTGAGTCCTAGGTTCAGCCAGCATTTTCCATTTTTGTATCGACATCGATACATTCGTTTTTTGGTCGTATTATTCGTCATTTTCATGTGATTAGCTGTCCCTTCACTAATATTAGCTGCTGTTTATGTACAATCCCCGACTTGTACTATTGTTCACTAGTTGATAAATCAAATACATTTTAAATCAAGTTATTTGACAAATCAACCCACTTTTAAATTTTATTTACTTTAATCGTTCAAACCCACTTAAAGTAAGTAATCAACCGTATATACACCAAAGCAGCTACCGGCCATTTTAGGGCTAGTAGCTGCTTTGAGAACAACTGCAATTATGTCACATTTAACCTATTCCAATTTCACAAGATGAGGTTTACCATAAAAGTAACCTTGACGATAAGGTAAGTTCAAATCATCAAGCAGCTGATCTTCCTTAGCTGTTTCGGTGCCTTCAACAACCAACCTAATATGGTACTGATTGGCAATCTTTTTCCAGAAACGAAGCTGTTCAACAATTTTAAATCCTAAATTTTCACTACGAAAATTCTGCATTGCAAACTTAATTTCATCAGCGTATGGGAGCAGAACCTTAATATGTTCATAGGTGTTACACCCACTACCAACATCATCTAAGCTAATCTGCACCCCGTTTTTTGCATAACGCTCAGCACTCACGAGCAACTTATCTTCGGGAACAAGTTGGTCGCTTTCTTCTTCAGTAACCTCTATAATCAACTTAACTGGAAAAATTTCGCGTTGAACGTCAATTAAGGCTTCTTCCATATGTGGATCAATGAATTGACGCCGATTCAAGTTAAACGAAATCGAACCGACTTTTAAACCAATCCGGTGGGCGGTCTTTTTCAGTAGACCAATTTGCTCATCGATTGGAATCGCAGCAAAATTTTGCGGAAGGCGCCAGTGTTCGTCGTCGTACTTACGAATTAACATCTCGTAGCCAACCAGTGAATTGGTAAATTTATTCAATTGCGGCTGGATAAAGTACCTGTACAAGAACATTTCCTCCCTAACATTAATTTCAAACTTGATTATATCATTTATATGATAACTTTTTATCGATTCAACAAAATTCGGAATGTATTTATTAATCTGTATACGAAATGAGGGTTTGTACGTATGAAAGTCATTATTATTGGTTGTACACATGCTGGAACGGTTGCTGCAACAGAGATTTTAAAAACTCACCCAGAAACCGATCTCACCATATACGAACGTACCGATAACTTCTCCTTCCTCTCCTGTGGCATTTCTCTCTACCTTGAAGGTAAAGTTAAGAAACTCGAAGATATGTTCTACTCTTCACCTCAAGAATTAAGAGATATGGGCGCTACCGTGCATGACAAACACGATGTGCTTAAAATCGACGCTAACACGCACACGATTCAAGTTGCCAATATGGAAACCGGTGAAGTCTTTAACGATAATTATGACAAATTAATTATGACCACTGGCTCATCCGTTAAGGTACCCCCTCTGTACGGTATTGATAACTCTAGGGTGTTGCTGTGCAAAAACTATCAGCAGGCCCAAGAAATTTATAAAGCCGCTAAAGATTACCATAATATTGCCATTATTGGCGCTGGTTACGCGGGTGTCGAATTTGCCGAAGCACTTTCTGAGACGGGACATCAAGTATCCTTGTTCCAAGCTCGTTCGCAAGTGTTGAATAATTACGTCGACGATGCCATGTCTAACTGGGCGGTACAACAACTGCAAGATCACCATGTTGCTGTTCACTTGGAAACTGAAGTTAGCGCCTTTACCAGCAGTAAAAATAGTGATCAAATTACAATTGAAACCAATCAGGGCGACTTTAAGACCGATATTGCGCTAGTCAGCACCGGATTCACTCCCAATACTTCCCTTCTATCAAGCCAGGTTGACGTGGAGCGTCACGGTTCGTTTTTGACAAACCGCTACCTGCAAACATCCAATCCCGATATTTATGCTGCGGGTGATTGCTGCATGGTGCGTTTCAATCCAACAGGAGCTCCAGCTTATACACCGCTGGCCAGTGTCGCCATTCGCCAGGGAATGCTGGTCGCACACAACATCTTTGGTCATACCCACCCCTACATTGGGACTCAGGCCAGTTCAGCCTTGAGTCTCTATGACCACGCACTAGCAACCACCGGCTTAACACTGACTCATGCGCTTAAACGTGGTATCGATGCCGATAGTGTTACTTTCGATGGTACGTGGCGTCCAGGCTACATGCCGTCTACTGATCCACTGACCATTGTACTAGTCTACGACAAAGCGAGTCGGCGCGTTCTAGGTGCCCAACTGCTTAGTAAACACGATATTACGCAATCCGCAAATGCCGTGTCAATTGCTATCCAAAACAACAATACTATTGATGATCTGGCGTTTGTCGATATGCTGTTCCAACCAAATTTCGACTACCCATTTAACTACTTAAACCAAGTCGCACAGCTAGCCATTAATAAAGAAAACTTGGCTGGTCGAACCGAGCCACGGTTCACAGCACCTGGTTACAATCAGCCAAATCAAGAAACAAAATAATTAAGCGTTTGTGGCTTAAGTCTATATTGATAAATACTTCATCCGTTTTTGACGGCATACAACAAAAAATTGGGGTTTGCTCAATACTTTAAACTAGCCAAAATCGGTGCCACAACTCAGATTTCGGCCATTTAACACCAAAAATGCGTCTTCCGACAGTTCACCGCCGGAAAACGCATTTTTAGTGTTAAATTCTGGAATCTACCGAGTTGTGTCACACGCGATTACTTCAACATCAGCCCAACACCGTAGTGAATAATCATGGTGAGAATCCCCACAATAATGTTACGAATAATGGCTGTTTTAACTAACCCTTTACCTAGCTTAGCGCTAAGAAAACCGGTAATCCCAACCGAAACGCAGACCGCCAAAATTGTGACTGGCCATTGAATCGAAACTGGCGATAACGTCATCGCTAACAGTGGAAAGACACCACCTGCAGCTGCAGAAAACATCGATGAGAACGCGGCATTCCACGGGTTCATATAGTGGTTTAGCGTTAAATCATACTTCACGTTGACCACCGTTTCCAACGGCTTTTTAGCCATTAACTCATTGGCGATCTTGGTCGCTGTTTCTTCAGTAACGCCACGGTCAGTATAGTGATTGATCACCGCTTGAAGCTCAGCTTGATAGTCAGTCTTCAACAAGCGTCTTTCAGTCCGAACTGTCGATTCTTCAGTATCTTTTTGGGTACTAACTGAAGCATATTCACCCGATGCCATGGAAAAGGCGCAGGCTAGCAAATCTGACAGACCCGCAATAAAGATGGTGAATTGATTGGGCGTCGCTACGGCAACACTAAACAGCACACCGACCACGGTTAGGATCCCATCATTGGAACCCAGAACACCCGCACGTAAGGTGTTTAATTTTTCATCCATCGTTTGGTTAGGCTTTTTCTTTTTTGGTTTGATAAGTACTTCACTCATTTTAAGCCCTCCCTAGATATGTCCAATTAACGTACCGATTGCATAGGTAACAATCATCGTCAGCACACCAGACACAATGTTTCTGACCATCCCGTTACCACGCTTCGCATCCCCCAAGGTGGCAGCACTAAAACCAGTTACGGCTAATGCGATAATGACCGCCAAAAAAGTACCCCAAATTCTAATAGCTGCTGGTAACATGGTGATTGCTAAGAGTGGTAGAATAGAGCCAATTGGAAACGAAATCATCGAAGCAATCGCCGCCGCATACGGGCTCGTATATTCCCCAACGTCGAAACCGTAACGTTCACGGACAGTTGTCACTAGTGCGTCTTGGCTCATCATCTCGCGCGTAGCCTGCTCGGCAAGTTCAGGTGTGATACCACCATCGACGTACTTTTGCTTAACAAAATTAAACTCGTCATCGTAATGATCTGCCAGTGCTTCTTTCTGATTCATGACTGCTCGCCGCTGCGCATCCTTTTGCGTGTTGACTGAAACGTATTCGCCCATCGCCATAGACACCGTACCGGCCAGCATTCCTGCAATACCAGAAATAAAGATAGCAAAGTTGCTGGTAGTCGCACCGGCAACACCAATAACGATACCGGCCACTGACACGATACCATCGTTAGCACCCATTACGGCTGCACGCATGATATTAATACGTTGCGCGAGAGTTTGCTTCTTTTTCACGAATATCAACCTTCTTTCCACTTTAGAATAATTCTTATCTACAACAATCATTCTAAACTCTCTTCAAGCAAAAGTAAAATACTTTTGCGGATTTTTTATTGTATTTTTGCAAAGCGGAGGTCCCTTTTATGAACGAACAAGTGGCAAAGTACCGACAACTATATATCGCAACACGTGACGCAATTCTCACCGGCCCACTTTCAAAACCACAAATTTCGGCTTTTCAGACACAATTAAACGAACTAAAACCTGCTTCATTAAGTGGTTTAGACAAGAAACTTGGGCAGGCGTACCTAGATTTGGTCAGCGAAAACCTCACCTACACCTCGCACCGACTCTTATTTGTTCTAAATTTGAACCATGATCACTCAACTATCCCGTTGCCCATTTCGATTGACCAACTACGATCTTGGCAAAAAACTCATGCAGCTGAATACGCCCTTTTTACACGCAATCCCTTTCTATATAACGGATTATCCATTGACGAAACGGCTGCATTAGCACTTTTGTAACATTCCCTTAATATTTCATACGCGATATGAGCGAAAAGACCGACTCTTCCAAAACTTGAAAGAGTCGGTCTTTTTGATTATTTTTCTCCAACTTCCCGCCTTTGTACTCAAAAATTGCACTGAAGTATCCTCATTTTCTAATTTATATTTCAGTTAAATGTAACATTTATGTTACGTGGCGCTTTCATATTTCTGTTTGTTACACGAATATGACAAAATTTCAAAAACATGACTATTTCCAGATTTAATGTAGTGATTCTGTCACTGAAAAGCAGATTTAGCATGTTATAGTAATACTCGTGGCAAGGATAAATAATTCCTAGCTTATAGTTTAATTAATTTAATCCCTATGCTTTATAGCATAACATCGAAAGGTTGGTCATACATTTTATGTTACCAAAATCATTATTTTCACGTAGTTTACTCATGTTCGGTACTTTAATCGGTCTCGGTTTTACTACTATCTCTGCTTCCGCTAAAGAATACACTGTTAAATCAGGCGATAGCCTTTGGGGCATTGCTAAGGACAACAACACCACTACTAAGGCAATTGTTGACGCTAACTCACTCAGCTCTGCACAGGCTGTGATTTTACCAAATCAAAAGTTAACCCTTCCTTCCGCTACAAAGGCTGATAAACACTCACGAATCAAGCCATTGACGGAAAGCACCTCAAACACTAACAGTAAACCAAAACAAACCGCAACTAAGACTGCTACTAGCGGTTGGACGACTATGGAAGCAACTGCTTATGATCCACAAGTCGCAGCTGGTGGCCAAGGGACTTCTATTCCTACCGGTACTGGTGTGGCGGCTGCCTTAGATCGTTATCCTAAAGGAACTCAGCTTGAAATCAAGTTTGAAGACGGCCATACCGAAAACCGGGTGGTTAACGATACGGGTACTTTCACCTACAGCAACCCTAACCAATTAGACATTTCAATGACTAACTCCGAAGCTATGCAATTTGGGCGTCAATCAGTCCAAGTGCGTGTGGTTGGTTAGACATCATTTTAAAAAATAAAAAAGACTTTCCTCTTCACAACTGGGGAAAGTCTTTTTTGTGCTAACAGGAACTCTCACCAACACCGTCTTTAGGGTTCCTGTGATACAATAACGTAAAATGATATTTGGAGGCTATTATTAATGGGAAAATACATCGTACATTCAACTCTAAGACCAGCCGGTACACAAGTGATGAATCAAACTGGCGGTCACACCTACTTGGCTGATGAGCCTTTAGTTGCCAAGGGAACCGACGCTGCGCCAAATCCCGTTCAATATTTATTGGGTGCCGTTGGTAGCTGTATGAGTGTAACGGCGCGTGACATTGAGAACTCAGAAGACAATTTAACCGTTAAGAAGTTCAAGGTGGATGTCGCTGGTGAAACAACCACCTTCAGCGATGGCAGTTCTAAAGTGACGCACATGACGATTAAGATCACCGCGGAGACTAACCTGTCCCCTTCTGACCACCAATTTTTCTTAAATGAAGTTGTCAGAAAATGTACCGTGCACGAATCATTAATCGGTGCAATTCCAATGGATATTACGTTTCAGTAAACACAAAAGCCATGATACCCGATTATCGAGTACCATGGCTTTTTGCTAAATTCTGGAATCCACTAAGTATGGCACAAGCTCTACATCTAACTTAAAGCGCCATCTTCAAGGTTTCCAAAACACCGTTATGATTGTTGTCAAATTCTGTCACGTGGGCAGCTGACTGCTGAATCTTAGCCGCAGCATTTTTCATAGCAAAACTATGCGGTGTCATAGTCAGCATACTCAAGTCATTTTCGTTATCACCAAAAGTCATTAACTCATCATCGGCAACTTGGTAATGATCCTGTAAGATGCGAATGCCTGACCGCTTATTGGCGTTGGCAGACCCCACCAGATCAGTGTTAAATCCTGACGTTTCATTGGTGAGTTTCGTCGGCAAAACTTTAGCCAACTTGGCCGAAGCTGAATCAAAGTTAATGCCCGGCTTGAAGCTGATGGCAAGTTTGGTAAACTGATCCTTCACCTTTTTACCCGCAATCGTAGCCAGATTATCAACGCCAATCACTGGTCGATAGTAATACTTCACGATCTTTAAAATCTCTGGATCCAGATCGCGGTTAACATAAGTGCCATGCAGACCAGAAACGACTTCTTGAACGATCGATCCGGGTTTAAACGTCTTCTTTAACAGCTGAATCACGCCATGAACCTGTTCATCGCTAATCGCTTCAATATGCTGAAGTTCACTGCCACTATGAACAATCGCACCATTTTGTGAGATGTAGTCCATTTGATCGGCAACTTCCGCAAACTCGTGCCGTAACCGTTGATACTGCGAACCGCTAGCAGCAACGAAATGAATATGACGAGCTTTCATCTGTTCGAACACTGACAGAAATAACTGCTTATCATACTTACGCTCGTCGTTTAAAAAAGTGCCATCCATGTCGACTGCTACCATCTTGATCATTTCATTACCCCGCTTTTTAAATTTTCCATACCGATTATCATAACGGAAAATGGTGAAAACTGCATGTTAATTTTTACTTTTTCAGTAATTAATTCACAGCGACTTCATGTACCAGGTATCGCAGGCACTATGTTCTGATTGAGAAAGTGGCTGAGACAACGGTTTGAAGCCGATTTTTTGATACAGCTGATTCGCGGGTTTCATGGCAGCAAAGGTTTCTAAATACAGTGACTGATAATGGGCCTTAGCGTAGTCAAAACAGGCTGGTAACAGTTGGCTAGCCGTCCCATGGTGCCGATAATCTGGATCCACGTAAAGTTTCTGTAACTCGGCAATTCCCTGTTCGGGGGCGATCGGTCCCACACCGCAGCCGCCAACCACTCGGTCTGTATCCGCCACTGCCACGAAGTATTTCGCAGCGGGTGTCTGCCGATACCATTCGCTCAAATGATCGACGAAGGGATCAAAGTATGCTGTCCCAGGTAAATTTAAATGCAATTGCTCTAACGACGTCCGCAGAATTTTTGCCATTTGGGCATCATCTGCTGGTTTAATTTCTCGAATCTTCATATGTATATCACATCTTCCCTTATGTTTGTTTAGCATTATACCAATTAAGAGAAGATGAGAAAAGTCTAGGCTGTGACTTGCCACTTCTGTTGATCCATAGCCATTTGCCAGAATGCCAGTTCATAGGCACTGCTGCGGACAAAGGCTGTTTGCATTTTATCCCTGGTAGTTGCATCCGACTGTGCAGCAACTTGATTAGTCAAATCAATCATCTGGTCCACGCTGTCGGTATAATCATCACTGTCGTAAGTTTCAATCCAACGTTGATATAGTTCAACTGGCGACCCCTTGGCAACCAGTTGCTGACCAATCTGATTGTAGAGCCAATAGCACGGCAGCAAACCGGCAATAGCCTGCTGAGGCGTGCCACGATAAAGCTCCGCGTACATATGATTGACGTAGTTATAAGCTGTGGGCGCAATGGGCGTGCTGGCAATCTCTGCTGGCGTAATCCCCAGTTGTTCAAAGAAGCCTTCACGAACAGCGATTTCGCCGTCTTTCAACCCCTGAGCGCCTTCTAACAAAAACTGTTTACCATGAGCGTCATCAACTTGATCCGCTACTAACTCATGCAATTTACCAAATTCACTCAGATAATACCGATCTTGAATGAGATAATACCGAAAAACGTCTTTGGGTAAAGTACCGGACTGCAGTTCATGAATAAAGGGATGTTCAAAACTCTTTTGCCAGAATGGTGCCGCTGCTTGATGAATTTGATCAGTAAACAATATAAAACCTCCTCAAGCGACGAAAACTGCTGAATCGAAAAAGCCGGCCAGAGAAACCCTGGCCGGCAGTTTTATCGCAAAATACGCGTTAACTTTCCTTCGCGAGGGTTAGCTCACAGGTTCAAAGGGTTCGGTCCGCGACCGTCTCAGCAATTTGCGCCCCTAGTTAATATACGTTGAGTATAGCATGTTTTACACCTTACTCTGCTAAAAAAGACCAAAATCCCTTTTTTATTCACTTAACTCATGTTACTATTAATTAAACTTTTCAAATTATTTTTTAATGTCCTTTTAACGATTACTGAGATGCTGAAACTTTCATGAAAACACGGACTATCCTTCCCAGATTTCAGTCCGACTTCCTAAATGTAACTTGCTTTCATCAATTTTTTAGCAGATCAGACCTTCCTAAAGATTAATTCAGCTGTTTCCTTGAATTAATTTTACATTGAAAACTATTTCTAATTTTCGCTTAATGCCCTGTAATTTTCATCATTAGCATATTGATTCAGTTTGATGATTAAAGAAGCCTATTTTGGCGAGCTTTCAAACTAATCAATTTCGGTGAAAATTTCGTTGAAATAGCCCAATATATTAACTATACCATTTGGATTGTGATAGTTGACATATTAGACTAGTTACCGTATATTTCATAGGCATAGGAGCGTGATTAATTTGCAAAATAACAACCTAGACCAAAAATCAATCAACGCACTTCGATTCTTAAGTGTTGATATGATAGAAAAGGCCAATTCTGGCCATCCTGGATTACCCCTTGGTGTTGCACCAATGGCGTACACGCTATGGACTAAACATTTAAACATTAACCCAACTGATGCGCACTGGCTCAATCGCGACCGGTTTATTTTATCTGCCGGTCACGGTTCATCTTTGCTGTACAGTTTATTACACCTTTCAGGCTTTAACTTAACGATTGAAGATTTAAAACAATTCCGTCAACTGAACAGTAAAACACCCGGTCACCCTGAATACGGTGTGACAGAAGGCGTCGAAGCAACTACTGGGCCATTGGGTCAAGGCTTGGGCATGGCTGTAGGAATGGCAATGGCTGAATCTCACCTTGCCGCACAATACAACAAACCTGGGTTTAACATTATGGATCACTATACCTACGCGATTGCTGGCGATGGTGACCTCATGGAAGGTATTTCTCATGAGTCTGCTAGTCTTGCCGGTCACCTTAAGCTAGGTAAACTGATCGTTTTATATGACGATAACAGCGTTTCGCTGGATGGTCCTACTGACATGGCGTTCACTGACGATACCCCTAAACGCTTTGAAGCGTACAACTGGCAAGTACTTCACGTAGCCAATGGTAACGACCCTGCAGAAATTAGTGCAGCCATCGAAACTGCTAAGCAAAACGCTGATCAGCCTACCTTGATCGATGTGAAAACCACCATCGGCTTTGGCGCACCAAACGCTGGTACCAACGGCGTGCATGGTAAGCCCCTTGGCGACGAAAACATGGCCGCCACTCGTGAAAAGCTCGGCTGGGACTACGAACCATTCGATATTCCTGATGATGTGCGTCAAAACTTTGACACTGCGGTTAAACAGCGCGGTATTGATAGCGAAGGCCACTGGCAAACGTTATTTGATGATTATTCAGGTAAGTATCCTGAACTTGCAGCTCAGTTTTTACAAAGTTTCAAACCAGTTTCATGTGATCTGAAGATTCCCATTAGCCACGTTGGCGAATCAGAATCTGGTCGAAATACCAGTCAACGGATCATTGGCGAAATTTCTGAACAATTACCTAGTTTCTGGGGTGGCAGTGCCGACTTATTCTCCTCAAACAAAACGAACGTTAAAACCGCTAACGCTTACGAACCTGCTGACCGACTCGGTAAAAACGTTTGGTTTGGTGTGCGTGAATTTGCGGAAGCTGCTGCTGTTAACGGTATGACCTTGCATGGCGGTGTTCATGCTTACGCCAGCACCTTCTTTGTTTTCTCAGATTACATGCGGGCTGCCATTCGGTTAGCTGCCATTCAAAAAATCCCGTCAACTTTTGTGTTCACTCATGATTCAATCGCCGTTGGGGAAGATGGCCCCACCCATGAACCGATTGAACAGTTAATGAGTTTCCGGGCAATGCCAAACGTCAACGTGATTCGGCCAGCAGACACCAACGAAGCGATTGCCGCTTGGAAGATTGCGCTTGCTGCGTCCGAAACACCAACCATGCTGGTGCTGACTCGGCAAAATCTGCCAACCTTACCACAGACAGAAGAACTCGCTGCTCAAGGTGTGCAACGCGGCGGTTACGTGCTGTCACCTGCTAAGGGAGCAACACCAGAAGGCATCTTAATTGCTACTGGCTCAGAAGTTCAACTGGCTATGGCAGCGCAGAAACAATTGCAAGAAGCCGGTCACGACGTCTCAGTTGTTTCATTGCCATCATTTGAACTGTTTGACGCTCAGACAGCTGAATACCGGGAACAAGTGCTGCCAAGTAGTGTCACCCGTCGAGTAGCCGTTGAAATGGGCACTTCTTACGGCTGGGAACATTACGTTGGTTTGCAAGGTAAAATTGTTGGTATCAATAACAGTTACGGTGAGTCCGGCAACCCAGATGCTATCATGAAACAGTTCGGCTTCACTGCTGATAATGTGGCAGCAACTTACTTAAAAACACTCAGCAACCAGCCTACCAATGCTTAATCTTATGAGGAGAAACTAACATGAAGAATCTAACGTTTAAAACAAAAATTTACTCTGATGGTGCAGATTTAGAAGATATGAAAGCCATCAATCAAAACGACTTTGTCACTGGTTTTACGACTAACCCTAGCTTATTAAAAAAAGCGGGTGTGACGGATTACCTCACCTTTGCTAAAGAAGCAGTCGCTACTTTCCCTGACGAAGCCATTTCATTTGAAGTGTTCAGTAACGACTACGACACCATGCTCAAGGAAGCTAAAATGCTCCATGACCTTGGTCCTCACGTTTACGTGAAAATTCCAATTCGCACGACTGCCGGCGAACCAACCACTGACTTAATCCATGATTTAACGGCTGATGGCGTTAAAGTGAACGTCACTGCTATCGCTACCGCTGAACAAGTGAAGGAAAGCGTCGACGCAATCGTACCCGGAACACCAAGTATCGTGTCGATTTTCGTTGGCCGAGTAGCTGATGCGGGTATTGACCCAATTCCATTCGTTGAAAAAAGCGTTGAACTAACCAAGGATCGTAGTGATGTTGAATTACTCTGGGCAAGTACCCGGGAAGTCTACAGCATTATGCAGGCTGAACAATTCGGCGTTGATATCATTACCGTACCACCGACCATTATTGACAAATTAGTTGCTAAGGCTGGGCAAACCGGCGATGATATCACCATGAATACCGTTAAGGGATTTGCGGCCGATATCGAAGCAACTGGTCTTAAGATTTTAGGATAACCATCAACAAATGAGCCACAAACAGCCTATCTATCAGTCGAATTTGACTAATAGATAGGCTGTTTTTCACTTAACTAGTGGTATCCTAGTGACTGGAGCATTTTCCGACTACAGCAACTACAGGAGGAAACAAAAATGAAATTCATACTGGCACCCGACTCTTTTAAAGGTGGTATGACTGCTAAAGAAGCAGCCGACGCCATGAAGAACGGGCTCAAAAAAATTTACCCAGACGCCGTTTTTGAAGAAGTTCCCATGGCTGATGGCGGTGAAGGAACTGTTCAATCATTGGTTGACGCCACTCACGGCCACTTCATCGAAAAACAAGTGACAGGGCCATTAGGCACGCCGGTCCAAGCAAGGTATGGCATCTTGGGTGATCAGCAGACAGCCGTGATTGAGATGGCATCTGCCAGTGGTATTCAATTCGTGAACAACCAGACACATAATCCACTGATTGCCACGACTTACGGTACTGGTGAACTGATGCTTGACGCTATGACTCACGGAAGCAAGCAAATCATCTTAGGCATTGGTGGCAGCGCAACTAACGATGGTGGCGCTGGTATGGCACAGGCTTTAGGCGTCCATCTATTAGATGAACATAATCGTGAACTTGACTTTGGTGGTGGTCAACTTGACCGTTTAAACCGAATTGATATTTCACAAATCGATCCCACCGTTAAGACCACTAAGATCATGATTGCATCCGATGTCACCAATCCCCTAGTCGGCTCCACTGGCGCATCCGCCGTCTTTGGTCCCCAGAAGGGTGCGACCCCCGAAATGGTCAAAACCTTGGACACTAACTTGCAACATTACGCCGAGATTATTAAACGTGACTTGCACCTCGACTTAGCTCATTACCTAGGTGCTGGTGCAGCTGGTGGCCTTGGTGCTGGGTTACTCGCCTTCACCAATTCGGAAATGGAAAGGGGCATTGACATCGTCATTGAGTATTCGCACTTAAAACAGCGTGCTCAAAACGCTGACTTTGTCTTTACTGGTGAAGGCGGCATCGACTTTCAGACTAAATTCGGTAAAACACCATATGGCGTTGCCAAAGCTACCAAGACGGTTGCACCAGACGCACCGGTTATCGTACTTGCAGGAAATGTCGGTGCTGGTATTGATAGCCTGTATGATAAAACGGCTATTGATGCGATTTTCCCAATTACGCCAGGAGTCATCACTTTGGACAAAGCTATCGCAGAAGGGCCTCAAAATTTGGCCATTCTTGCCGAAAACGTTGGCCGGTTGATCAAGAGTCTCCATCGTTAATTAACTGGGATATCATCTGCGACGCAAGTGTGTTATTCTATATTAATAGTAATTATTATCATTTAGCATAGGAGGCACCAGCAGACATTATGATGCTAAAGCGCTATATCCATCCGTTAGTTGCGTTACTGACTCTTGTACTGACTGCAATAATGTTAGTCGGATGCACGTCGAAAGCCACCGCCCCAAAACATTCACACCAAATCAACGTGGTCGCATCACTTGATTTTTACGGCGAAACTGCGAAGGCTGTTCTTGGTAATAAAGGAACGGTAACTTCCATTATTGATAAACCCAGCATGGAACCACACGAATTTGAGCCAACGACTGAGACTGCGAAACAAGTCAGTAAAGCCGATCTCATTATTTACAACGGTCTCGGCTATGACACCTGGATGAACCGGTTATCCGCAGATAATACGGGGACCACAAAGGTGAACGTTGCTCAAGACATCATGAATAAGCATGATGGTGACAACGAGCATATCTGGTACGACATGAAAACCATGCCCAAATTAGCCAACGAACTGGCTAACCAGTTT
This sequence comes from Secundilactobacillus sp. MJ173, assembly GCF_059704265.1. NCBI lineage: Bacteria > Bacillati > Bacillota > Bacilli > Lactobacillales > Lactobacillaceae > Secundilactobacillus > Secundilactobacillus sp. MJ173. The sequence goes on along the minus strand of NZ_BAAKGN010000071.1, from coordinate 6,711 downwards.
GCGAAGCGCCAACCGCAAAATAAAGCTTACTTTAAGCGCAACGCACAGCGCTATATCCGTTCGTTAAAACCGCTAGACCAAAAAGTGGCGCAGCTTCGGCAGAATAGTCATCAGGCTCGAGTAAACGTCAGCGAACCCGTTTTCGATTATTCTTTAACTGAAATGGGCTATCATCAAAACAACAATCACTACGCGCAAGCCGTTCAAAACGACACTGATCCATCACCCAAAGATATCCGGCAAATGCAAGCCGATATCCGTCACCACAAAATTGCTTTTTTCGTTGTAAACACACAAGAAATCAGCAAAATGACCACTAACTTACTTTCGCTTGCGAAAAAAAGCGGTGTGCCAATCGTTCGCGTGACTGAATCACAACCAGCCAATACAACGTATCAGACCTGGATGATGCGGCAGTTTAATGACGTTCAACGGGCTCAAGAAGCAACACGATAGCAAGATAAAGAAGCACTATTTCGACACAAACATCGAAATAGTGCTTCTTTATATCTCATTGATTACTTAAGAAAAGCCTTCACCATCTTCTGAGTATCTTCATTGGTCAGCGCGTTAGCCAAAACGCGGTCTACCAGTTCGGCACACTTGGTGGTATCCAGTGATTTCATCATGCTGCGAGTTCTGAGAATCGAGCTGGAACTCATGGAATATTCATCAAGTCCCATCCCCATCAATAGTGGTAACGCCACTGCATCACCGGCCATTTCACCACACATGGCAGCAATCTTGCCTTCTTGGTGAGCAGCGTCAATGACGTGCTTGATCAACTTTAGCAGACCAGGATTATATGGTTGGTACAGGTAGGAAACGCATTCGTTTCCCCTGTCCGCCGCGAAGGTGTACTGAATCAAGTCGTTGGTGCCAATACTGAAGAAGTCCACTTCCTTGGCAAACGCCTCGGCGAAAATGGCAGCCGCTGGTACTTCGATCATGATTCCCAGTTTGATGTTATCACCAATACCCGGATCATCCGCCTGCAACTTTTGTTTTTCTTCGGTAAAAATGGCCTTCACTTGTCTAAATTCTTCCAGCGTCGCAATCATCGGAAACATGATCCGTAGCTGGCCGAACTTAGAAGCCCGAATCAGCGCCCGTAATTGCGTTCGGAAAATTTCCTGCCGTTGGAGTGAAATCCGGATGGCCCGATAGCCTAGAAATGGATTCATTTCTTCTGGCAAATGCAGATAACTCAACTGCTTATCGCCGCCAATGTCCATGGTTCGAATGACGACTGGCTTACCTTTCATCACTTTAACCACCCGTTGGTAAGCGTCAAACTGCTCATCTTCGGTTGGTAATTGGCTATCATCCATGTACAGAAATTCCGAACGAAACAGGCCAACAGCATCCGCCCCAACTTTTAAAACGTCTGCCATATCAGTGGGCGTCCCGATGTTTGACGCAATCTCAAACGCTTTGCCATCCGCTGAAACAGACGGTGCATCCACTAATTTAGCCCATTCTTGACGTTGAAGATCAAAGTGCTCAGCTTGCTGCTGATAAATCTGGAGTTCCGTTTCGCTGGGATTGCTAATCGCTTCGCCAGTCTCACCATCTAAGATAAGTGTTTCGCCGTTGTTAATTTTTTCAGTGGCATCGGTAGCCCCAACTACAGCCGGGATTTCTAACGTCCGTGACATGATAGCTGAGTGACTCGTTCGCCCACCCAAATCGGTAATAATCCCTTTAACGTACTTTTTATCCATCTGTGACGTATCAGAAGGCGTCACTTCATGGGCAACCAAAACTACCGGGCAATTAATTCCAGCCAGATCTGGCAGCGCCTTACCTAACAAATGGCTCAATATGCGTTTAGTGACATCGCGGACATCAGTTGCCCGTTCCTGCATATACCGATTTTCAGTCATAGCTTCTAACGTATTGATGAAGTCATCAGTAACTTGTTTCAATGCCTGCTCGGCGTTGATCTTTTGAGTTCGAATCAGCTGTTCAATTTGTTTGATCATTTCCGGATCGGTCAACAGTGCAATATGTGAGTCGAAAATGGTTAACACTTCTTGGTCTAAATGGCCTTCAGCACGACCTTTAATGGTTTTTAACTCTTCAACTGAGGTATCCAGTGCCTGGTGCAAGCGGTCAATTTCAGCATCAGGATCAGTGATGGTCACCTTATCGAAACTGAGATCTGGCATCACTAATAGGTATGCTTTCGCAATACCAATACCATCACTTGCTGCAATTCCCTTAATTTTTGTCGACAAATCAGCTACCTCTATTCCTTAAAATTTCGGCTTATAATCCAAGATACAACACACAATCTATGACTTAATTTTCGCTACCATCCGTGGATTTCTTTGAGCGGTTCTTCACCGTGACCACATGGCTGGCAATCAGGACGCAAACGACAAAAACAATAATCCCAGTCACGATGCCTGCTTGACCAAAACTACCTAAATTCCCAAGCAAGATGCCGGGAATCAAGTAATCAGTATCAGCAAATGTGGAAGCGGATAGTTTCAGCGTCCCCAGAACCGGTAGGATAAACAGCGGTAGCCAGCTGATCAGCAGACTATTCACCGTGGCACCAATCACTGCACCACGACGGCCACCGGTAGAATTACCGTAGATTCCAGCAGCGGCACCACAGAAGAAGTGACCCACAACCCCCGGAATAATCACAGTGGTCCCAAGAGCGACCATGGCAAACATGGAAAGCGTCCCGACGATGAAACTCACAAAGAAACCGAGTAACACGGCGTTAGGTGCATATGGGAAGATAATTGGTACATCCAAGGCAGGTTTTGAGTCGGGGACCAGTTTCTGAGCGATGCCCTGAAAGGCGGGCACGATTTCAGCTAAGATCATTCGTACCCCTTGCAGAACCACAACGAAACCAGCTGCGAAAGTGCCTGCCTGGACTAAGGCGTAAATAATATAATTGGTACCGGCACTAAGATTTTTCTCAACAAAACCGGGACCAGCGATAATAGCTAATACAATATAAACAATGCCCATCAGTAAGGTGATTGAAACCGTTGAATCACGTAAAAAACCAAGACTCTTAGGAATCTTTAAATCTTCCGTACTCTTCTTAGGATCACCAAACCACTTACCCATTAGTCCGGCTGTGGCGTAACCGATGTTGCCAGTGTGCCCCATGGCCACTTCATCGCCGCCAGTGATTCGCCGCATAAACGGTTGCGTCAACGCTGGCGTAACAGTTAGCAGTGTTCCTTCAAAAATGCCGCCTAACACAATTGTGGTAAGGCCCGTGCCCAAGTGTGCGCTGACCAAGATAACCGCAGTCATACAGGAGACATACAGCATGGCCTGACCCGTTAAGAAGATGTACTTAAAAGCCGTAAACCGTGCCAATAAAACGTTTACAATCATACCCATTAACATAATCAACGCAGTGGTACTACCGTACTTTACCAGTGCCATAGCTACCACAGCTTCATTACTGGGAACCACCCCTTGGACATGTAGCGCAAACTTAAACATTTTGGCAAAAGGTAACAGCGAGTTGCTTAAAATACCGGCGCCACCCGTTAAGACTAAGAAACCGGCAAACGTTTTAATGGTTCCCTGAATCACTTCAGTGGTCTTCTTCTTTTGAAGAAAAAGACCAAGCATGGCAATCAGCGCGACTAAAATAGCTGGCTGTGAAGCAATACTAACAAATAAATTTAAGATAGCTTTCATCGTATAATGCCCTCCGTTCAGAGACGGTTACTCAGCAGTGTACTGAATCCCTTCCTTATCCAGAATGTCGTTAACATGCTGTTTCGTTTCCTGCTTATCGATCAAGGTCTTTAAAAGAACGACCCGGTCTTTGGGTAAACTACCGACCGCACTAGCCAAAGTTGACTCAACAAAGAAGTAGTCTGCGGCATCAGGAGTGGCACTGCCCACGTCAGAATGATCAACTTGAATATCGCTGGTATCCACCTTTTCCGCCTTTAAAATCGCTTGAATATTCATTTGAACCATAAAGCTGGTACCCAAACCGCTTTGACATACTGCAAGAATTTTCATGATTTTTCCTCCTATAATATATAAAATAATCGTAATCCCGTAAAATTATGAGTCGAGTTTTTGGAGAATGGTTAGAATCTGACCAACTGAAAGAGCCTCCAGCACTTCTTGAACAGCTGCCTTGTCGGTCAACAGTGACATGAGCTGTTGAATCACGCCAAGGTGACTTTGACTGTCAGTAGCGGTTAAGACAAACCATAGTTTCGCCGGATGTTCTTCATCCACAAAATCAACAGCGGAATTTGTTTTTAAGAGCGATAAGCCGACACCGTGGACTGAACTATCGGGTCGTGCATGGGCTAAAACAATCTGGGGACCAACATTCATATAGGGTCCTTTTTCTTTCACAACACTAATGATTGAATCAACGTAGGCCGGATCAATAACATTCGATTCCACTAAGGGTTGAGCAGCAATGGTGATGGCTTCTTCCCAACTAAGATTCGATCCGTCTGCGACTTGCAATGTTTGTGCATTCAATAAATCAAGCATATTTCCACCCCCTGTCTTTACCGCTAACGTGCTTCATGACTTGATTATATCTACTCAGGAATTATTTCACAACTACAATAGCAAGCAAGTGTCATGTAACTCGGTAGATTCCAGAACTTAAAATAGATAAGCGCTGTTCCAATGGGCTTTATCGGGACAGTGCTTATCTATTTTAAAATGACTTAATCATCTGCATGCCAGTGCAGTTTCATTTGACATTGCACTAACTGACCGTTTTGATAACGATAGGGTTCAACATCCGTTTGACCATCATCATGGTGATACTTAATGTTCCAGTAGTTACCCTTATGGTAGACTACTTCCCAAGTACCACTTAAGTCATTATCGTTAGTATCTTCTCCCTCGTAGGTCCCGTCGCCATTAAATTCCCACGTGCCGGCATCGCTGCGCCAATCACCAATGAGAATATCATCATCAGTATTATCATTACGCAGTGAGATATCGTATGAATAATCCGTCGAACCGCTACTATCATCGTTACTATCACTGGACTGATTACTATTATTGGTTTGTGGTGCTGGTGTCTGAGCAGCAGTGGTCTGGGGAGCTTTCGCTTTGAGACTGACGGTGTTATCCAACTGTTTATAAATATCAACCGCTGGCAAAACCTTCGTCACACTTTGACTGCTACCAGATACGTTCCCAGCAACCTGCAGATTATAGCGGCCTGGAAAGAGATCTTCAACCGTGTACCCGCCACTAACTGCCTTTGCGGACAAGGAATTCCCATTATTGGTAACCGTGGCATCTTTAACGTTAGTTTTAATCGTCAAACGAAACGATTTAGCCTGCAGCATATAGCGCGTAAATAGGAAGTGATGACCATCTTTAACCAACTCAAATGGCATCTGACTGCTATCCATGGTTTTAACCGCCTGTTTGATTGAATCTCTAGCACTAGAATTACTTTCATAAAGCGCCTGAAGTGGTTTAACCGCATCGTCGTCGACTTCCTGACCATTATCATCAACGACGGCATCCGCAATATCATCGTCATCCGTTGAGGTAACCTCTGTGGCCAACCGCTCTGCTTGATTGCTCTTGCTGTAATACCAAGACCCACCGATAAAACAAACGATCAACAGAACAACGATACCGCCAAGAAACCAAGGCCAACGTTTTCGCGATTTACGCCCCGTAGTTCGTTGCGCTTTAGCAGCCGATCTAGGTTGTGAAGCACTTGTTACTTCTGATTTTGTTGACTGCATTTGACCCGCTCGAAAAACCTTTAAATTAAACCCGCATTTACCACAAAATTCATCCGTTGCGGCAACTTCTTCGCCACAGTTTGGACAGTATTTAAGTTCCTCTGCCATTTCCCGCATCCCCTAAGAATTATCTTATCATTCAAGAATTATTTGATACTAATAATGTACCATAGAATACCTTCTGATGACCGTTCAAAATGGGGTTAGTCCACATTCGGTAAAATTTACGACCGCTCTTCCCGATAATGAGTCATTTCGCAAGATATGCTGATTGTAATTTCTGGTCTATGAAGGTATGATAAATTGGTAACTTTACATATGGATTTTGAAAGGAGTAAGAACAATCATGACTTCAGATGATATTAAGACCTCATTAACAACTGCCCTCAATGAATACTTTGAACAAGTGACTTTGCCAGAAAACGGTTTGTTTGTCCTTGGTTTTAGTTCTAGCGAGGTAATGGGCTCTTGGATGGGGCAAAACTCCAATCAAGACGTTGGTGATACGGTGATCAACACGTTACTGCCAATCTTAAAGAAACACCACCTTAACTTAGCGGTTCAAGGTTGCCAGCACATTAACCGTGCCCTGTTGCTTGAACGTGAAGTGGCTGATCGTCGCGGCTATGAAATTGTCTCCGTTATTCCTCAACTTCATGCTGGCGGTGCTGGCCAAGTAGCTGCTTATAAAGCCTTCAAAGACCCTGTTGAAGTAGAACGTATCGTGGCGGATGGCGGTATGGACATTGGCGATACCCAAATCGGGATGCACGTTCGCTGGGTACAAATTCCAATTAAGACTTCAGTTAAAGAAATTGGCGCTGCTCATACAACGTTCTTAACGTCACGGCCAAAACTGATTGGTGGTCCACGGGCGATTTATGATATGCCGGCGGGGCAAAGATAATAATAGAGTGCGAAAACAAGCGTTTAAAGAGTGGCGTATAAGGGCTCAAAACGGAAATCCCCTGAA
>NZ_BAAKGN010000070.1:0-19383 GCF_059704265.1 Secundilactobacillus sp. MJ173 | reverse complement strand
CCACGGGTTTATGAGGAAGGGGCCTTACATGCAGCTATCTAAACGCCTTGCTTCCGCACTCTACTTTACAATAATCGTTGATACCTCTGCTTCTCTCATAATCGCACCCGCCACATGGCCAATCCTTAAATGGCCCCGGACTTTATGCGACCCCAAGAGAACCAAATCCGGCTTGAAATCCGGAATAATTTCCTCCAAAATGACCCGCTCCGGTTTTCCCTCGCCGATCAGTGGTTTAACTTCCTTTACGCCAAAGGCCCTTGCCTTACCAACGTACGTGTTTAAATCATGATAGATATCATCCCTGCGCGACTTAATAATATCGGGTGACAGCGATTGAAAAATGTTCATGTCACCAGTCTCCATCACCGACACAATCCCCAGTGTGATATCAAACGTCCGGGCCAACGTGCAGGCATAATTAAACGCCTTACGCGATGACTCATCATCATCATCGTCCACAGCCAGTAACAGCCGTTGATAACTCATTTCTTCCGCTTCAAAATCGTCTTCTGTCAGCATAATGCCAATGCCCTCCTAGTCTATTGCCACGAGTAATTCCGTTTCTCTAGAATAACTATAACATTCATGGACTAGAAAACAAGCGTTATTTAGGTTAACCAAACATTTTATTTTTGTTTCATTTATTTAAAGACTATTGGAATTAACATAGTGGCTGGACATTTCACCTTACAGCGAAAGTCTACCCATTAACATCATGGTAACAGTAATCACCGCACCACTGAAAATCAGAATTGTTGCTGACCATTCCAGCCGGTTCAAGTAGCGACCAGTATTGGTCTTCAGGGTTAAGGCATAGAGAATTATTCCTGGCACGTAGACTACTAAGCAGATAAACAAATACTGTAGGCCGGCTAATGTGATGCCAACCAGTTGGAACGTTAAAGCTGCGATTCCAATCAGTATTTGCAGCTTATTTCCTTTCACACTACGATTCTGCCAAGAATATTTGATCTGATACGCTGCCACGATAATGTAGCACACCACGATTGAAGCAGTACACAGACTGTACGCAAACTCATAAGCCTTCTCAGCAAAAATGAGGATGATCATGAAACCTTGCACCATGCAGGCGGTGGTCATTAACGCTAGGGTTGGTACACCGTGTTTGTTTTTTTTAGCAAATCGCTTTGGTAATAATCCTTGTTCCGCCATCATACCGAGCGTTTCAGCGGGTAACATAGTCCAAGACAGCCAGGCACCTAGAATAGAAATCAAGAGACCAATACTAATAAAACTACCACCCCACTGGCCAACCATTTCTTCAAAAATATAGACCATGGCAGGCTGCTTCATGGTAACTAACTCTGCACGGGAAAGATAACCATATGGCAAAATCGAGGCCAGAACATAGATTAATAGTAGGCAAGACACCCCAATTAAAGTTGACCGCCCGGCAATTCTACGGCTTTTTGCTCGGGAAGCTAACACTGTCGCGCCTTCAATCCCAACAAAGACCCACATCATGATCATGAGGCTGTTTCGAATTTGAGGCGCAATGGCACCTAACGTTAGGGAACCCCTGAAGTTACCCCAAAACTGCGCGGTAAAGATATGACCGTTAAATAGGATAATCGCTACAATAATAAACGTTAAAATGGGAATTAATTTGCAGACCGTTATGATAGTGTTCATCAAAGCCGCGCTTTCAATCCCATGATTAACTAAAAGCGTCAGCGACCAGGCGAGTATACTAGCTACCAGGATTGATATGGGACTGTTACCTCGCTGGAAGACGGGGAAAAAGTACCCTAACGTACTCATAAACACAGTGGCAAACGCCACGTTACCTAACCAAGCTGACATCCAATAACCCCAACCGCTGATAAACCCAACAAAGGAGCCAAATCCCGCTTTACCATACGAAAAAATACCTTCTAAGTCAGAACGTTTATTCAATAAGTTATTCAAACAAGACGCTAACATTAAGATTCCGAACCCAACAATCGCCCAGGATATCAGTGCTGCCCCTGGTGATGCGGCAACAGCCAGATCACTGCTCAACGCAAAAATACCGGAGCCAATCGCTGTCGTTACGACTAAGGCAGTAAGTGAAACACCGTTGATTTTGTGAGCCTGTGATGCCATAGGATTTCCCTCATTTCTTGGGGCAAATGTATACCATATACATTCACTCTTTTTTTGTATAGTTTTAGTTTAACCTAGTAAGGTTAACAAATTATGGGGAAAATATGAAATTTTTTCAATCTTAATCAATTAATAATTATGAAAACTTGTAAAATTCGTGTAATTGTTTAATTCTCAACATCCCCAGTGCATATATACAGAATGGCATTGTATAAAACGTGAATGTAATCCCTTACAAAACTTTTATAAAAGGTTTCGTTTTCTGCATAAAGTTACTGATGACATCAAGAAACCGTAACATCAGTCTATATTGGTTAGTGTTTCAATCATTTTGTCAGTTAAATTTTGTTATCACTAAACTTTAGTTCGATTCGTTAATATAACAAAACTCAGATTCAGCCATTTAACACAAACAAAGCGTATTCCGGTAAAGTTAGTTCACCGAAATACGCTTTGTTTGTGTCACATACTCTAATCATTCTATTTTTCCAAATAAGCTCTGGTGTAATCGTTCTCACCAACTGGGTGGTATTCGATACCCTTCAGTTTAGGATTGACCAAGTGACTTTCAACCATTGAGTACAAAGGTACTACTGGCATATTCTCGTTCAACCGACTTTGGGCGGTTCTCATATCCTTCCAGTAAGCTCCTTCGTTAGCAGCATTGTCAGTCGTAGCGTCCTTCATGGCAGCGTTGAATTGCGGGTCTTGATAGTGCGCGTAATTTTGCGGATTATTCTTCGTCAAGATTGAGAAGAAGTTTTCTGGATCCCCAAAATCAGCCAACCACAGCGTTTGATCAAAATCGAATGAACCAGACGTTTCCTTACCATTAGCAGCTTTCGAAGGTAAGTTTTCGGTGCTGACTTTAACGTTGCCTAAGTTTTGCTTCAACGTCCCCTGAACAAACTGAGCAACGTTCTTATCAGAAGTATCGTCAAGACCAACAAGGGTCAAATTAACCGTGCCCTTTAAATGAGCTTCCTGTAAACCTTGCTTCCAAAGTTCTTTAGCCTTAGCAACGTTATACGTTTCCTTCGGTGTCATCTCAGTAGCAAAATCCTTACCCGTCGTTGGATCAGTCGCTAAACCTCTTGCAACGTAAGTATAAGCAGGCTTTGAGCCATCCGCTAAAACATCCTTCGTCAAATGGTTCCGATCAACAGCTAAATAAACGGCCTGACGGAGCTTCTGATTGTTAAACGGCTTGCCAGCCTGATTGTTCAACCGCAGATAATAGTTACCCGCTTTTTGAACGTGTCGCAGGTCCTTGTCCTTTTGCATGCCTTGAGCAGTAACACCAGTGATTGTGGCATCATCCAGTTGCCCTTTAGCAAATAAGTTGTGGGCCGTGTTGGCATCCTTAACCACTTGCATGTCGATTTCCTTTAGATGAACTGCTTTTGGATCATAGTAGTTCGGGTTGCGTAACAACTTCCAGTTATCGTTGGTCCCAGTCCAACCAGTCACCTTGAAGGGACCATCGGAAACTACACGGTCAGAATTGGTACCGTACTTACTGCCATACTTCTGAACGACTTTTGAATCTTGTGGGAAGAAGGCAGGTAAAATCATCATCTTGCTGAAGTAAGGCATTGGGTGTTCCAAGTTTACCTGTAGTGTATGAGAATTCACCGCTTTAGCACCTAACTTAGTCGGCGACATCTTGCCATTACTGATTTGATCAGCATTCTGGATGCCAGAGAAGATGTAGTTGTAGCCGGACTTTGACTTATCAGAGACTGATCGTTGCCAAGACTTAACGAAATCCTCGGCTGTGACATCGTCACCGTTACTCCACTTGGCGTTTGGTCGCAGATGGAAAGTGTAAGTTTTGCCGTCATTCGTTGGTTTAACCACCGATTCCGCGATTCCAGGCGCCACTTTATTGTTGCTATCCTGACGGTACAAACCTTCAAAACTATTTTCCAAAACGTTCCACATGGCAAGGTCAGCGTAGTTTGAATTATCCAATGAGACTAAATCGGTATTTTGCATCAATGAAATTTTGTCGGTACTGCTACTTGCACTGCTATCTCCGGCCTTGCCGGCTGCGCTGGAGCAAGCTGCCAAAGTCACTGATAACGCCAACGCTAAACCGCCTAATAAAACTTTATTTTTCTGCATATGTATGTCCCCCTACTTCCTGTGTTTCTTTAAAGCTATGTGTTTCTACGTCATCCAAAAACTCTCCCAGTGTGTGGAAGAAGGCTTTCGGATTATCGGTACTGTGGCAATGCCCAGCATCCGGTGTGTAAACTAACCGTGAATTCTGCATTTCCCGGTGCATCCGTTCCGCTGCATCTAGCGGCATGGTGTCGTGATCGCCAAACGTCAGTAATGTAGGTGTTTTAATCTTATGTGTATCTGCTCGGCGATCCCACTCGGTCAGCTTGCCAACCATCACAAATTCATTGTCACCTTGGAAATAGTTGTAAACCGGTGTCGCCATGGTCTCCACGTTGTGCCGGAAACCATTTTCAGGATGACGCATGGCAAAATTCCGGTTCAAAACATCGACTAATTCGCGGTACTTTGGATCATCAAAGCGCTTGTCCGTTTCAACTTCCTTCATGTACCGGACTTGCCTTGGTGTCAGTGTTTCTTCACGCTCGCGATTCACGTTAACTATGTATTCATCTAGGTTATCGATCATACTCATGATGACCAAACCCTTTAAGTGTTCCGGATAATGCAGCGCGTACTCTTGTGCTAACAAGCCACCCCACGAATGACCCAATAAGTAAAATTGATCCAAACCAAGCTTTTTTCTGACCTCCTCTAACTCTGACAAATAATAATCAATCGTCAGGTATTTTCGATTCTCAGGTTGCGTATAATCCGGCTGGTCTGAATAAAACGACCCCAGCTGATCATACATAGAAACCCTCACATTGTGCTCTTTAAGATGGTCGGCGAAATCCTCAAACTCCTCATGAGTACCACCTGGTCCACCATGCACACACAGCAGATTAACATTCCCCTGACCTACTGTACGGGTAAACAAATGAAACCCATTATCCAACGTTACAATTCGACTCCCTTGCTGCATCCAAATCACCTCAATAACTATTATTTGTTAAGGCTGATTAAATAACAAAAACGCCCTACAGAGAACTAGTCTCCATAGGGCGTTTCCGCGGTACCACCTATCATTACTCAATATTCACACACTGAGTCTCTCAATCTACGGCTATATTAATAGCGATAGACCGGCGCTTTAATGGGCGCCTCCCAGTCTAGACTCAGTTTTAACTTGGCCCCGACCGCTCGAAGATGATAGTCATAGCCTCACTCATGTCTCCATTCCACCTACCGAAGACTCTCTGGTTTGATCACAGTTATGATGTTTCTTGTCATCACGTTTGTTATTTAATTTGCGTTAACTGCTTTCAACGATTTCCAATTTATTTCTCTTTGCTATAAAAGTCAAATCATTTTTTCATTTTGTCTTACTTTAAAGTTGCTCAGAACCGCGCCAATACAAGGATTACAAATCAAAAAATTATTTTTCAGTTGCGCTTACATAGCCAATCCGATGGTTATACCAAATCTGTTTGAACACATCGTTGGTGTTTTCTGTGATTAATCGCCCCACGGTATCGCCAGTTTTCACCCCAGTTAATTGGTCTGAAATGACGTATTGTTCTCCGGGTAATAGCTCACCAATAGCCGGTGCATCAGGCTGGGTCGAGCCGTATAGCGCTAACGGTTCATTGCCAACTTTTAAAATTTCCCGCTGCACTCCGACAACTTGAGATCGTTTCAACCAAGCCAGCTGTCCGTCAAAATTAATCGCAATCCAATCGCCTTGCTGAGCAACACAAACAAACTCTTCACCATAACTTGCTCGGTATGAAGAAGGGTCTGTTTTGATGCCAATGACGTCGTCTTCAAGCGTGGGCTGCTGGTATAAATCCACATAGTTACTGGTAATCCTGACTCCTTGGCCAACTTTTACGAGCTGGACAGTTTCTGCCTTAATGCCAAGTCGCCGAAACAGGTCTTCCCAATCAAAATACCAACCAGGATCACGATGCATTCCAGCTGCTTTTTCACGGGTAGGCGCAGCAACGTTGTCGTGTCCGAGCAGGTGAGCACGATCTAACGGGACGTGGTAGCGCGCCGACCACTCTAAAATCTGGTCAGCTAATGCCCGCATCATCGGCTCAGTGTACGTCGCCGCATCCTCAATATACGCTTCTTGTTCGATCCCAAGTGACCGGCAATTCATATCCCAGTTGCCCGCATGCCAAGCCACGTTTTCCGGTGCCACCATTTCAATGCGATGACCGTCCGCTTGGCGAATTACAACGTGCGCACTCACCTGATTGGCGCTTTGAAAACGGGCAATCGTGTCTGAATAACTTAACTCAGTGGCGTGAATCAAGATGTAACGTATCCTAACATCCGTTGGTCGCTCAGCACGCGTATAGTTGCTGGCTAGCGCAGGCTCAAACTCAGTCATTTGAATCTGCCAACGAAATGGTTCCTACTAACGTTGGTGCTACCATTCTGATGATATAGACAGTGATGGTGGTTGCACTAGGGTGTGCCTGCTTAATCGTGGCTAAATCCAACTGGATTCGACCTTCTTCATCCACATCAGCATAGTCAAAATGCTGCTGAGCAGTGGTATCAAACTGTCCGCCGTCATCAATAGTATACGCAAGTGTCACGGTTCGTTGATCAAACGGATCCTTTTGCGTCACCATTTCTGGTGTAATAGAGACCGTTTCATCCGCCTTTCGTACTGAAAAGGCAGTCCGATCATCGTTGGCAATTAGGTCAACTGATTCCCGGTTAGGCTGCATGAGACGTTCATAGCCACGATAGTTGCCACCAATGATGTAAGCAAGCCGTGAATGCCATGCTTCACTAAACTGTTCAAGTCGGTAAAGACGTTTGGCATCTTCATTACTGTCCGCAAAAGAATCATTAACGGCAACGTAGTCCACACCGTTCAACTGTGTAAAGCCCGTTACCAGTAACAAATGTCCGTAGGTGCTTCCAATAGCGTTCTCAACGTAAGGTAACTCACCATTATCCGGATCATTGGTATATTGCACACTGACGCCCACCGGATAGCCGGCTAAAATTTGCTGGCGAAGTCCGTCAAGATCAGTGTAGGCGGTGTAAGCACGGTAACCCATGCTGCCCGCTGCAGCGGTACTGAACGACCAGTTGCCAAAGCCATCATATGTGACATCTAAATTATGCAGTGCAAGCTCTTCAGGTAAAATATCAGCGTTCTGCCGATTAAGCGCCATAGAAATGGTGGTCGGACTGCAAATTCCCGGCGCCAGTTTGGGATCCCGAATTTCTTGGGAATACGCTGGTGTCGCAATGACCTTATCAACTGAGACTGTATGTTCATCAACCATGAGGTCATGCTGAACTGGTCGCACGCTGGCCGCCACTAATTTAAGAACTGGTGTCTGCTGCGGGTTTTCAGAGTATAAATGAACTCGTAGCTGTGCTTTAGTTCCCACACCAGCCTTAACCGTCAATGTATCCGTATCGATACCAGCTAGTGAATCTTCCCTATCCTGTTTGACACTGGCGCTTAACGCCTTGGTCGACCAGCGACCCCAGCTGTGCCAAGCCGACCAGCGCTCACCCTGATTAATCCGAGCTTCGACTTGAACCGAAGTTCCCTCCGGCGTTAAAGCGTTCCAAGAGGCAACCAAGTTTTTAAATTGCGGTAATTCAAAAACCGGCGTTGTTAAACTTCCCTCATTAACGTATTCGTTCTCACTTTGTTCAAGCACCAAAGCAGTCTGGTCAGCCGCAGCCAGCGTTAAGTGATCAGTAAATTCGCCTAAATCAATGGCAGAAAAATCGTCAAATACCTTAGTATTCGGTTTTTTAGCCGGTGCCTGAACCGTTTTATCTCGTCTATAGTAAAGGGCTAGTAAACCTGCTGCTAACCCAATCGTTGTCCCAAAAAGAAATTTTGATAGTTTCACAGTTTTATCCCCGCTTCTATGGTTAGTTAGTTTATTGACAGTAGTTATTCTGAATGTGTACAAAGTATACCATACTGTCCAGTAGGTGTTTATCAAACGCTTATCTAGATTTTTTTAAATTTTTCTTGTCGTCTCAATCATTAGAGACTCATGGGCTTTCATGTTCATCTCTCATCTTTTTCACATTTTAGTGTTGACATGGTTCAATACTGGGTGTAAATTGATACCAATCATTAAATTTAGATGAAAGGCGTTGACGAGAAACATCAACTCCATTTCGGATATAGAGAGTTGCCGGTTGGTGAAAGGCAATGACGAATGGACGCGATGATCATCTCCGAGCTGTGTGCCGAACCGGCTTAGGTCGTAGTAGAACACATTGGGTGCACCCATTATCGTGCCAAGCGTATCGCAGTTAATGCTGTACGTGAGAGGTAATTTCAGTAATGAAGTTATAAACTAAGGTGGTACCACGTGAAAGCGTCCTTAATCGCAACCAGATTGCGATCGAGGACGCTTTTTCGTTTTCTAAATTTAAGCAAACAAACATTAAAGGTGGTGAGGACAATTGGAAGTTGGCATTAAGAGCTCAGATGATAGCGATATTCAGATTACACATATTAACCGTTGTTCAAGCGCGAATGAAGTGCAATTTCTCATTGAACCCACCTATTTCGGGCGGGTCACACATAAGCTTTATTAGATTTCTCACACACATATTGAAACACCAGGTTACACATAGTTTCACAACATATCGTGTCAGCATATAGCACCATCACATATTGTATCAGCACATAGTTTTTATCTATCACATATCTTAAACATAAATTTTGGAGGTCTCGCCCATGAGTGAACAAGTATTAAGCAAACAATCATTATCAGAAAAAGAAGCTAAATTAGCACAGGATTTATTTGATGCCTACACCAGCCATAAGCCACTAACAGAAGCTGATTACACCGGCTACGCTGACAGCGAAGATGCTGCCTATCGTGTACAACGTCGGTTGACTGAAGACAAAAAAGAAGAAGTTGGCGGTTATAAAGTTTCCCTTACCAGCAAGCAAACCCAGGACATGTTCGATTCAGACAGCCCACTATACGGTGCTCAGGTTAAGAGTCACTTTGTAAAGTCACCTCACAACGTTAAAGCCGATGAAGTCATGGACCCATTAGCCGAAGTTGAAATGATGTTTACCGCTAAAGAAGACCTTTCTGCTAACGATTCACTAGAAGATCTCTTCTATAAAACAACTGTAGCGCCAGCTGTAGAAGTCCCAGATTCACGGTTCAGCGACTGGTTCCCAAGCCTATCTAAGTACATGGTTATGGCTGATGCAGCTGTTGGCGGCTACGTAGTATTCGGCGAAGAAAACGATACGGACAAACTCTTTGACAACCCCGATGACCTCGCTAACGTTACCTGCGAACTTTTCCACGATGGCAAGAAGCTTAAAGATGGTCAAGCTTCAGAAGTTCTAGGCAACCCACTGAATTCTCTACAATGGCTAGTCAAGAAGCTAGACGAACAAGGCATGCCAATGAAGGCTGGCCAACGGGTTTCAAGCGGTACCTTCCTACTACCAGAATCACTCACTAAGGGTGACTGGAAAGCTACCTTTGATAAGGGTATGGGCGCTGTTCTACTACATGTTGACCGGTAATTAATTGAAAAAAGCTTCTATTATAGGGGAGTATTATAGAATAAGTTTATCATCACTAATCTTGGGGATTAAAAGACGATGCTTTGCTGGCAATGATGGCCAGAAACATCGCCTTTTTTGTAGTTCAAAATATCCCCACCATTTAATATGCAAATAAGCGCCACCCTGACAATTATCGGGATGGCGCTTATTTGCATGCTGGAACGAAAAATTCAGTTACTACTCATTAAAATAGATTTAACTTTCCAATCCGTTCACAAGCTTCAGTAAACTTCGGTTCGTCGATCAGTAAGCCCACACGAACAAACCCTTCACCGCTCTTACCAAAGCCGGTACCTGGTGCCACTGCCACCGCTGCTTTGTCCAGCAACAGATCAGCAAATTCTTCACTGGTATAGCCTTTTGGTACGGGCATCCAGGCATAAAAGGCACCACCTGATGGGTACGGTTCCCAGCCAATTTTGCGGGCAGCAGCGTAAAAGTCATCCCGCCGTTTTTGATACAGCGCAACCAGTGATTTCACTGATGACTGATCACTATCCAATGCCGCAACCGCAGCGTCTTGAATTGCTGGGAAAAGTGAAACAAAGAGATGATCTTGAATCAAGTTGATGGCTTCGATCATGTCCGCGTTTCCTACCGCAAAACCAACACGCCAACCCGCCATGTTATATGACTTAGATAACGTATAAGTTTCAATACCAACTTCTTTGGCACCTGGCGTCTGCAAAAAACTAACTGGCCGTTTGCCATCAAAGCCAATCGCACCGTAAGCAAAGTCTTGAACCACACCAATGTGATGTGCTTCAGCAAACTTCACAGTATCCTCGTAAAACTCTGGCGTGGCTACAGCTCCAGTTGGATTGTTTGGATAGTTGAGATACATTAATTTAGCCTGCTCAACCACTTTAGGGTCTAACTGCTCATAATCTGGCAGATACTGTTTGTCAGGTGATAACGACATTAACTCGAGATTAACTTGTGCCAAAGCGATCCCTGAAAGATAGTCCGGATAACCTGGATCCGGCAACAGCATGGTATCACCGGGGTTTAATAACGCAAAAGGTAATTCAACCAACCCAATTTTAGAACCACCAAGAATCGCAACTTCTTTTTCAGGATCAAGATCAACGCCGTATTCACGCTTATAAAAATCAGCAGCAGCTTGCTTTAACCGAGGCATTCCACGAAATAACGAATACTTATGGTCAGCTGGCTTAGCCGTCGCTTCCTGCATCGCCTTCACAATAAAATCTGGTGTGGGCTGATCCGGGTTACCTTGCCCCAGATTAATCACGTCAGCACCAGACGCTGCTTTAGCGTTAACCTTAGCGACTAAATTCGCAAAAAACTGCTTAGGTAAGTGTTGCAATACTTTGGATTCTTCAAACTTCAAACCAAATTCCTCCTCATCAACTCATATGTAGTGTTGTATTTTAAATCTTTCGGACTGAATAAAAGTCCTGTTAAAATTCAATTAAAACACAATTAGGATACGGTTGCAAACCCAGGTGAATTAGTGCTTTAGTGAGCACTGACAGCGGAGATAAAAAAGCAGTTATCGTTCTTTCTATGTTAGGAATAATCACTTAAATAACGATATATATGGAAGAAACATTAGACAATGATTAGATAATCAAAATGAAAATAAGAAAATTGTTTCATCACCATCTTAAACCATTACGTGAATAAATGTGCAAAGAAGAATAATTATAGATATTTAAAATGGACAATAAAACGTTGCTCAGTAAACAATTCCCGATATATCAACGTTTACAACTAAACTATTCTTTCGCTAAGCAAGACTAAAAATGAATTATTTTACAAAATATTCAATTTATTTTCAGAAAAACTATTAACATTTGATTATTTTAGAGCTATGATATTCTCATAATTAGATGTTAGCTTTTATTACATAAATTGAGGAGGAAGAATATGAAACGTAGCTTTATAAAAATCGTTGGTGGTTTAATCGCCTTACTCTCGCTGTTTGCGGCGCTAAACTTTAGTCCCGCTCCTGCAAATGCTGAAACCACCTATCAGATTGCAACTGATTCCACTTTTCCACCATTTGAATTTGCCAACAGTCATAACAAATACGTTGGTATTGATATTGACTTGCTGCACGCCATTGCTAAGGATCAAGGCTTTAAAGTCAACATCAAGCCAACTAGCTTTAACGCCGCCGTGCAAAGTGTTCAATCAGGTCAGATGGATGGTGTTATTGCGGGTATGTCAATTACCAAAGAACGTGAAGCAACCTTCGACTTTTCAAAGGCTTACTTCATGTCTGGTGTTGTAATGGCAGCCAAGCCAAACGGTAAGATTACCAGCTTAAAGCAATTACGCGGCAAACGAGTCGCCGTTAAAACGGGGACTTCTGGTGCGCAATACGCACAAGCCATTCATAAGAAGTACGGCTTCAAAATCGTGACCTTTGATGAATCCAACGATATGTATCAGGATGTTTTAACTGGAAATTCAGCGGCCACCTTCGAAGATTCGCCGGTTATGAAATACGCTATTCGACAAGGAACTAAGCTGAAGATCTATACCAAGCCAGCACTCAGTGGCCCTTATGGTTTTGCTGTTAAGAAGGGACACAACAAAAAGCTCCTACGCATGTTTAACAACGGCCTAGCTGATCTAAAGGCTAACGGCGAATACGCTCGCATCACCAGACATTACCTAGGTGCTAGGGGCAGTTCCGACACAACTTCTGACCGAACCTTTCTTGGTTTAATCAAACAAAATAAAGGCGCACTGTTAGGCGGGTTTGAACAAACCGTTTGGTTAACCATCGTGGCCATCTTCTTCGCAACGTTGTTTGGTGTCATCGTTGGGTTGCTGGGTGTCGTTCCAAGTAAGTTCTGCAACGGTATCTCCACTACTTTGATTTATATTTTCCGTGGCTTACCACTACTAGTTTTAGCCCTCTTCATTTACACTGGGATTCCAAGTTTAACCGGTCAAAAGATTCCCGCCTTTATAGCCGGTATCGTCACCCTAATGTTTAACGAAGGCGCCTACATTGCCGCCTTTGTTAAAGGGGGTATCAATGCGGTTGATGATGGTCAGATGGAAGCGGCACGAAGCTTAGGCTTGCCGTTTGGTAAAGCCATGCGACGGGTCATCCTTCCTCAAGGCATCCGGATCATGATTCCTTCATTTATTAACCAATTTATTATCACGTTGAAGGATACTTCTATCCTATCGATCATTGGTATCATTGAATTAACTCAAACCGGGAAAATTATCATTGCCCGTAACCTAGAAGGGTTCAAAGTATGGACGATTGTCGCCATTATTTACCTCATCGTCATTACCCTATTAACATGGCTATCTAACTGGGTACAAAGGAGAGTGCGGCTATGAACGAAAAAATCAAAGTAAAAGTAACCAATTTAACTAAAAATTTCGGTGATAACCAAGTGTTAAAAGGCATTAATCTGGAAGTGCACGATAACGAAGTGGTTGTGGTCATCGGCCCTTCTGGTTCTGGGAAAAGTACCTTCTTAAGAAACTTGAACCGATTAGAAGCGCCAACTAGTGGTTCCATCGTCATCGATGATACAGATATCGCGGATCCGAAAACCGACATTAACAAGGTCCGTGAAAATATCGGGATGGTGTTCCAACACTTCAACTTATTCAGCAACTTATCCGTTAGCGAAAACATCATGTTAGCACCCGTGGAACTAGGAAAAGCAACTAAGGAAGAAGCTGCCAAACAAGCTAAGGAACTATTGGCCAGAGTTGGTTTGGAATCTAAATACGATGCCACCGTTCAATCGCTTTCAGGTGGGCAGCAGCAACGTGTTGCCATTGCCCGTGCCTTAGCGATGAATCCAAACGTCATGTTGTTTGACGAACCAACATCCGCTCTCGACCCTGAAATGGTCGGTGATGTTTTGGGGGTTATGAAACAACTTGCTACTCAAGGTATGACCATGATTGTCGTCACTCATGAGATGGGCTTCGCCAAAGAAGTGGCCGACCGCGTTGTTTTCGTCGATGATGGTAATATTCAAGAACAAGGAACCCCTGATGAAATCTTCAATCATCCAAAGGATCCGCGGCTGCAAAGCTTCTTGGATAAGGTGTTAAATGTTTAGAGTGTGAAAACAAGCGTTTAAAGAGTGGAGTATAAGGGCTCGAAACGGAAATTCCCACGGTTTTGGGGGATTTTTGTTTCGAGCCCTTATATGCAACTCTTTGCTTGTTTGAACACGTTTATAACAGGTACAAAAACAAGGCTGCCAGCCATTCAACTGGTAACCTTGTTTTTACTTAAACACTGTTTATTTAGCTGTTGCAACCATCTCTGGATGATCTAAAATTTCAACGTTAGTATCAATAATACCAGCCGCCGTCTTAAGGGTGATGAGGCCAAACTTATTCATATTAAGTTCTGGTGCTTCATTCAGGTAGTTATCTGCGTATCCTTTAATCAATACTGGACCCAAAGGACTAGTGATCGACTTATCGTAAATAACGTCAACGTTTTGTGGGTTGACCACTAAAAAACGAAAACTAACATCTAGCGAGCAAACGCCCACCTTAGAATAAGCACCAACACCGTCATCAAAATCTAAAATCAACTGGTCGCTATCAGTCATATGTTTCCGAAGTCGCTCCTGAACAGCTTGACTCATTTTAAGCGTCGTCATATCTCAATTCCCCCTTTTACTATGCGTCCATCTTCTCACAACTGAGACTAAACTACAATTAAGTTGCACACAATCTTTATTCGATTTACCGCCACTTTAAGCTATAATCAAAAGAAAAGACTCCGGAGGCCCCAAAATGAAATTTTCTGTCCTGGGTCCAGCTGGCACCTTCACTGATGCAGCTGCCCAAAAGTACCTCAGCTTACACCCCATCGATAATATTGAACTTGACTATCACGATACCTTTGATCAGGTTTACCAAGCCGTTACCCCAGATGGCTTGGGCTTGTTACCATTAGAAAACCAACTGGATGGCTTCGTGCTAGCAACGTTGCAACGCTTGCAAGTCGCTGACATTACCGAAATAGGTGAAGTGACCGTACCAGTTAACTTTGGCTTAGCAGGTAAAGTGAACAGTTTAAGCGAAATTAAACGAATTTACGTTCAATTCAAAACTGAAGGTCAGTGTCAAAAACTACTGACTCAATTACCAAATGCGCAGATCATCACCACTTCCAGCAACATGATCTCCGTTGAAAAATTGCGGGATGGTCAACAAGGTGACGCTGCTATCATGCCACAGTCTCAGCTTGAAGAAGCTGACTATCCGTTTAAGCTAGCAAACGTTGCCGACCAATCGGATAACAACACCCGTTTCATTATCTTCAAAAAACAGCCGGCTATGCTGGAATTCCCAACACAACCGGCTGAAGATGAAACTGCCTCATTCAAATCTGCACTTTTTATTACACCGCCAACTGAAGAAGTTGGGGTGCTCTACCAGATTTTATCTTATTTTGCGAAAACTCATCTAAACCTGGTCACTATCATGTCCATGCCAACCCGACAAAAGATTGGTATCTACTCTTTTTACATCGAAATCTCCGGCACGCTCAAGCAAAAACAGACCTTGTTTGAAACGCTTCAGCGGATGGCTGACGTTTATACGATTCATCCGCTTGGAATTTATGCACTCTGAGTTGTTTTAGTTTTCATTGCTTCTGCTTTAGCAGCATCGCGCGCTTTCTTCTCATTTGCCCGGTGATATTCGGCCAAGTGAACCAAGTTCGTTAAGAAGATATGGGTTTTAGCTTCGTAGTTATGTTCACGACCCAGTTTGGCAATATAGCCATTGATATAATCAACTTCAGTTGGCCGATCATGAATCATATCTTGATACATGGATGGGTAATGCAATGGCATGTCGATCCGGGTGTTAATGTCCAACGCATGCATTTCTTCTTCACGGCTTGAAACCAGTGTGATGCCATCACGTTCACAAATATCATAAGCTTCATCAATCAGCTGACGGCCAAGGTCATAAGCCTTTTCAAAGTTACCAAGTTCACCCATTGGAATTTCAAACATGGTGCACAGTGTGTTGATAACTGAGTTGAAAATAACTTTTGTCATCAAGGTACCCTTGAAGTTGGTGGTCAACGTTGGGTGCATCTGCGCTTTTTCGAGTTCATCAAAGAGCCGGTGGGTCATCTCATCAGGTTTTTCAGTTAAGTTTGCCATGTTCATCTTACCGGCACCACGCTTACCCATGAAGTCAACGTCGCCAGGGCCATTAAGAACAGTGGCAATCAGTGCGGTACCAGCGATGATCTTATCATCCGCGAAGTACTGCTGAAGTTTTTCAATATGACCCATCCCGTTCATGCAGGTAAAGGCATATTGGCGATCGTTAAAGAAGTGTTCGCAACGTTTCAGAAAATCTGCAAGTTGCATCTGCTTCGTGAAGAAAATCAGCATGTCGGGATCACCGTGATAGCTTTCGGGCGTTTCCAATTTAATAGGAACCAGATGGCGATCTTTATGGTCACGAGAAACGTATGCACCACCCTGTTCGCGGATCTTATCAATATTTGGCTGCCAAGTATCAATAAATGTAACATCGTTACCAGCCTCTTGTAATAAAATCCCATAACGTAAACCCATTGCACCTGCACCGATCATTGCGAATTTCATTAAAATCACACTCCAATTTTTTATTTAACAAGAAAAAGCGCCCTTGATCAAGTTCATCACTTGATCAAGGGCGCTTGTGCGCTGTACCACCTTAATTTATGCCATCTTTACAGATAGACACCTCTCACGTACGGTCCCGGGACGATACGCTGATCCAGTAAGGCGGATACACCATGAACACTCATAATTTCGCATCCATTGCTCAAAGGCTACTTTCATTACTGGCTTGGACACCCCTTCGCACTTTACGGGGTTCACTTGGTCTTTACCAATAACTACTCTCCTTATCATCGCATTTGCTTTTTCTCATCATTTGTTAACGTGTTTTTAATATATACCCTGTTTTCTCATCCGTCAAGGGAAAATCAAATTAAATATCGTGGTTTTTCTTTAAATACCAGAGTAATAACCCAATCGGGACAATCGAAATAGTCACCGAAAGCAACCAGCTCCAAGGTTCCTTGGCCAAAGGTAACGGCATGTTCTGTCCCCAAAAGCCCGAGACAATGGGGGGAATTGCTAACGCTAGCGACCAAACCGTTAATAGTCGCATCGTGTTATTAATACTATTATCCAAGATATTGCTGTAACTGCTAACGACCTGTTCAGCAATTTCCGCCGCAATATTCGCCATTTCACGACTCTGTTCAACTTCAACTCGCAGATCTTTTAGGTGTTGCAGTTCTGATTTCGATAGACTCAAGGGATCATCATCTGCATCCGACATCACTTGAACCTGACGAATCGCAATCAAGTTATTATTCGCGGCAGTTTTTAAGTATACAAGCCGTTTATCCAAGTTGGATAACTGGGTAATCTGCTTATTGCTTGGCCGTCTTTGAAAAGTTTCTAAAGATTCACGGGCTTTATTCATATCATCAATACGGTCTAAGTAATCTTCGTTCAGTTTAAAAATGAGTTTAAAGGCAATGGTCATCAGACTATCGACCGGCTTTTGTTCCTCACTCCTGATATCATCAATGACTTCTTTTAGCGAATCCGTGACGTAAGTATTTCTGGGATGAGTGACCGTGATCAAATTTTGGTCCTTAATAATGATACAAAAAGGAACGGTTTCCAAAAATTCGCCGCCATCCGAACCTTTCTCACCTTGGTTGACCGACCGAAAAATCAGCAGACTGCACCCCGTTTCCGGATCGTAATCGAATCGTGCCCGTTCACGGATATCTCGCATGTACCCAATGTACTTTTTCTTAATTTGGTAGGCGTCTCTCAACTGATTAAAATCATGCGTATCGGGCTCATCCACTGAAACCCAGTTTAGATCCTGCCATAGTTGATGTTGTTCAATCATATTGCACCTTCATCCGTCGTTTCTTCCTATTCTACAACTTTTCGGTCTCTTTCGAGTGATGCTGAATATATATTATTAATGAGATAGGAATACCATCACTTTAAGTCAATTTTGCGCAATTATATTCATCATCAGGATTTAATTTGCACTTACTCCTAACTTCGTGTAACATTATTCTCATACAAAACTAATAATAATTAATGGGGTAGAGCTAATATCTTCCATGACATTGTAACGTCGAATACAGACGCTACCTATAAAGTTGACGATTAGTTTTAATTTCAAGGGGAACCTCATTTTTATGTGAAAGGGATTAGAAATCATGAAACGAAAATTAAGTGCACGTCAGATGCAGATGATTGCGCTGGGCGGAACGATTGGTGTTGGACTCTTCATGGGTTCCACATCAACCATTAAGTGGACCGGCCCATCTGTATTGATTGCCTATGCCATCGCTGGGATTTTCCTATATCTCATTATGCGGGCGTTAGGGGAAATGCTTTACGTTGATCCAGATACCGGATCATTTTCAAAGTTTGCCACTGAATACATCAGTCCACTGGCTGGTTACTTAACGGCTTGGAGTAATATTTTCCAATTTGTGATCGTTGGTATGAGTGAAATGATTGCGATTGGTGGCTACTTTAAGTTCTGGTGGCCCGGACTACCGGCTTGGATACCCGGCATCGTTGCCATTACCTTCCTGTGTCTAGCCAACTTGATTTCAGTTAAGATGTTTGGTGAACTTGAATTTTGGTTTGCCTTGATCAAGGTTGTTACCATTATCTTAATGATTGTTATTGGCCTTGGCTTAATCGTCTTTGGGATTGGTAACCACTTCCACCCAATTGGTATCACCAATATGTGGACTCACGGCTTCTTCACTGGTGGTTTCAAAGGCTTCATCTTCGCTCTATCAATCGTGCTTGCTTCTTATCAAGGTATCGAATTGATTGGGGTCACTGCTGGTGAAGCTGAAAACCCTCAGCAAACGTTGGTTAAGGCGATTCGTTCAACCGTCTTTAGAATTTTGATCTTCTATATTGGTGCTATTTTTGTTATCTTGAGCATTTACCCATGGAATCAGTTAAATAACGTTGGCTCACCATTCGTTGAGACCTTCGCTAAAATCGGGATTACCTCGGCTGCTTCTATTATTAACTTCGTTGTGATCACCGCGGCCTTATCTGGTTCTAACTCAGGTATTTACAGTGCCAGTCGGATGTCGTTCACCTTGGCTAATAACGGTCAGCTACCTAAGCGCTTCTTAAAGTTAAACCGTCATGGCGTACCGTTCTACTCCGTTATCGCTATTTCATTAGGAATCTTCTTAGGGGTCGTGCTTGACTTTGTGGCACCATACTTCTTTAAAGATGCTGACAATATTTTCGTTATGGTATACAGTTCCAGTGTCCTGCCAGGGATGATTCCTTGGATTGTTATCTTGATCAGCCAACTTGAATTTAGAAAACAGCACCAGGATGCGATGACTAAACATCCGTTCAAAATGCCGCTTTCACCATGGTCAAATTACATTACACTGGCATTCTTATTCGTGACATTGGTCTTCATGTTCTTTAACCCAGAAACACGTGTATCTATCATCGTGGGTGTTATCTTCCTAGCAATCATGACGCTCTTGTACTTCGTTAAATTTCATGGGAAAGTCAAAAACATTTAAATAA